>DAOPKE010000017.1:0-4177 GCA_035390965.1 Bacteroidales bacterium
CAAAAAAGTTAAAACATATATATTGTTGCATAATTGGCAATTGCGGAGGACTCCGAAGGAGTCATATATCTGTAGAATAGTCAGAAGTAATACTGAGTCCGACCAATCTCAGCGAATTGAAAATTGATGATTACGATGAAGAGCGTGTTGTTGATGCAATGATCCGGTCGGAGGCGAGCGGTTACCATTATCTTCTTGGCGAAGAGGATTTCAGGGCAATTCTTGGATATATGAAAGTGTGATGCTCCGCCATTTCTTTTTACTTTTGCAAAGCAAATATTATTCATGGCTACCCTTAAAAAGAAAAAGCGTTCGTTTTTCGGCAGAATATGGCGGTTTTGTCTGAAACTGGCAATGTTGTTTTTTATCCTTTCCATTGGAACGACCATCGTTTATCGATGGGTAAATCCGCCGGTAACTCCGTTGATGATTATTCGTCTTTTCGGCCAGAAAATGGATGGAAAAGATTTGAAATTGGAAAAAGATTGGCTTGATATTGATTCAATCAGCCCAAACATGTGGCATGCCGCTATTGTGCAGGAGGATCCGAAATTTTTGTATCATAATGGATTTGATTGGGAAGCAATAAAAATTGCACAAGAATATAACAAGACACATAAAAACAAACGCGGAGCAAGCACCATTTCGCAACAGACCGCTAAAAATGTCTTTTTGTGGCCCGACCGCACATGGATTCGTAAGGGACTTGAAGTGTATTTTACCTTTTTGATTGAGACTTTTTGGAGTAAAGAACGTATTATGGAGGTATATCTGAATATAATCGAATTCGGTGATGGTATTTATGGTGTGAACGCTGCTGCTGACGAATATTTCAAAAATTCTGCTGACAAACTTTCTAAGGAACAGGCAGTCTCGCTTGCGGCCTGCATTCCTGGGCCTCTGATTATGAATGTGAAAAAACCAACACAGCTTTATTATATTAAAAAATCTTTTATTTATCGATACTGGGGCTATGGTCCTGTGAAAGAACTGGTGAAGCATCCATACAGTGAATGGGAAGAAATATATGGAAAGAAAAGGTGATAAGAACGTGTATAACTGGCTTGAGAAGCTGGATATAGCGTATGATTATTATGAACATCCGCCGGCTCCGACTGCCGAAATTGCAGCTCAATACTGGAAAGACATTGATGCAGCGCATTG
Organism: Bacteroidales bacterium; assembly: GCA_035390965.1. Classification (GTDB taxonomy): domain Bacteria; phylum Bacteroidota; class Bacteroidia; order Bacteroidales; family DTU049; genus GWF2-43-63. The sequence continues at coordinate 1,165 of DAOPKE010000017.1, forward strand.
TAAAAATCTGTTTTTCCGCAATCACAAAGGCAATCAGCATTATCTGGTCATTTTTCATTATCAGCAGAATATTATGATACGCGATCTCGAACAGCGTTTGAAACAGGGTAAACTCACATTTGCTTCGCCCGAACGCATGGATCGATATCTGAAAATCAAGCCGGGAAGCGTGTCTCCGTTTGGTCTTATTCACGACAAAGATCATCATGTGATCGTTTTTCTCGATGAGAATCTGCAGCAATACGACCGCATCAGCTTTCATCCGAATCTGAACGAAGCTTCGCTGGTGATTGGGTTTGGCGATTTTATAAGATACATGAATGCGGTGGGGAACAGGTATGAGTTTTTGAGTTTATATTAATCAGTAATTGAGTGCGGAATGCGAATGAATGATGCCGATATAAAAGAGATAAAGATTGCTTGCCGTGCAGGAATAATTATTCCGGCCAATTTGTTTTTGCTTTCTTTTCTTATAGCATCTGCTTTATTCATTGATAATGGCTTTACCTTAAGCTTTTCTCTGATATTTTCACTTCTTACAACTTTAATTATTTCCGGATTTGTAAGTTTCCTGATCAACAGAAATTACTATCTCGATATCAGGGATCAGGAGAAAGATGAGTCTTTTTCAATTGTTCAAAAGAAACAGCATAAAAAAGACTTTGAAGCCGGAAGCGGTGTCATCGCCAAATTTCTGGCAAAACCAATGCGTGAATTTATCCGTTACGATATTATTGTGGACAATACCATTTATCGTGTTGATGAAAAGTTTTACAATGAATGTGCGGAGGGAGACCGCATTATTCTTTATTTTGCGAGACACAGCAGATATCACCTTGGATTTGAATTGAAGAAATGAAAAAATATATTGACAATAATCTGGGGCTTGTTTTTCCTCAGCCGGTACTGATCGGCGGGGTCATTTTCATTGTGATGGGTCTTCTTGTGATGTTTGAAATCTGGTACTTCGGAATACTCATGATGGTCCTGGGTTTATATGTGGTTTTGGGTGTGAACGGTGCGCGTATTGATGTTGAGGGGCGGAGATTCAAATCATATTCAAAATGGCTCTGGATCAGGAGTGGACAATGGAAATCCATGGATCCGTATCCATATGTTTCTGTACTGGGCAAACAGATCGGACTTACACTGGCCAGCCGGGGAAACCGGACAATGGATGTTGGGGAAATAACGTATACTGTTTGTTTGCTATCTTCGACACACAGGACAAAAGTTATTATCCGGGCGGAGGACACGCGCCGCGCTGCTGAAAAATATGCCGCTTATATTGCAGAAAGACTGGGTAAAGAGGTTGTGCAGTATACCCCTGAAATCAGCGCCCAGACTAGGGAGCGGAATATGAGGAGAAGATAGTTGTTCAGAGTTGTCTTTAAGGCCGGGTGTAGTCTTTAATATAAATACGCTGGGCGTAGTCTCCAGACTACGCCCAACAGAAAAATTTAAACAGACTACAACCGGCCTTAATTATTTCATCAGCTCCGAAATGATCCGGTCGGCAAAAAGGAGGCCCGAACGCGTGAGTGCAAGCGACTTTTCAGTGATATGTAAATACTGAAAGACATTTAATTTTTTCACTTCTTCAATGAATTCTTCCGTGATGGATTCACCGAAAAGCTGTTTCATCTCTTCCAGCTGAATGCCGCAAACCATGCGTAAACGCGTCAGAAGAAATTCATTGTAAATATCTGTTGCACTCAATGTCTCACTTTCGAAAACCGGCTTCTGTTCATTGATTCCGGTTATGTATTGTGGAATATCCGAAACATTCCACGATCGTTTTTTGCCGTCGAACGAATGTGCCGATGGCCCAAGACCAAGGTATGACGCGCTTTTCCAGTAGGCACTGTTATGCTTCGATTCGAATCCGGGTACACAAAAGTTGCTGATTTCGTATTGTATAAATCCGCAGGATTCGGCTTTTTCAACAGCTCGCAGATACGTTTCGGCTTGTTCGTCTTCATTGATGTTTCTAAGAACACCTTTTTTGATATGGTTTTCGAGTATAGTGCCTTTTTCCACTGTGAGCGAATACATGCTCAGATGTTTCACTCCGGTTTGACTGAGTTCTTCGATGCTTCGAAATAAATTTTCAATGTTGGCTTCAGGAAGTCCGTGAATAAGGTCGGCGCTGATATTGTCGAAACCAGCATTCACGGCGTCTTTCAGCGCTTGCCGCGAACGATTGGCCGTGTGCCGGCGTCCGAGGTATTGCAGTTCTTTATTGTCGAAAGATTGTGTTCCTATGCTGAGTCTGTTCACTCCCTGACTTTTCCAGAATACAAGTTTATCAGGCGTAACATCATCGGGATTGGCTTCCAGTGTGATCTCCGCGTATTTGTCAATTGAAAAGTGCTGCTGTATGGCCAATGTGATTTCGCTGAATTCCTGCTCTGTGAGCAGCGAAGGAGTGCCACCACCAAAATAAATTGTTTCAACTTTTCCCTTTATTTCATCTTTCCTAAGCTTCGCTTCCCTGCACAGTGCCTGCACAAATTCACCATGCCATTTCTTTGTGGCAACGGAAAAGAAGTCACAGTAAGGACATTTCGAATGACAGAATGGTATGTGGATATAGAGGTGAGACATTTGCAGTGGTCAGTATTCAGTTGCCAATGGTGAGTTTTTTAAATGTTATAAAACGTTTATCCCAAAAATTGCAGTAGCTGGTTCCGTTGAAAACGACTACTCCGCCTCCGGCGGAGTAAACTCCCTCGTCGAATAATAATAGCCCGATACCCTGATTGCTGAGTTTGCGAAGCTCAGGGCTACGGGGAAATATAACGCGAAGCACCCTTGAAAAAACATAATCATTATTGTCTTGTGTCATAAGAGATAAGTGAGTGATAAGTTATGAGTTCTGTGTTATAAGTGATGAGTTATGAGGGATATTCATTACTGGTTGCTGACTGCTGAAAACTGGCCACTATTATGTGCCTTTACAAACTTTATAAACTTTCCACTTTCCACTCAGGTACTTAGTGCTAGTAAGCTC
>DAOPKE010000017.1:4277-37807 GCA_035390965.1 Bacteroidales bacterium
GCAATGAAGTCGCCGAGTTTGGCCATGTCGATTCCGTAGCAGTCGGGGTAGCGGATTTGTGGAGCAGAAGAAGCCACCAGAATACTTTTAGGTTCGAGCCGGTCGAGAATTTTGATGATGCTTTGACGCAATGTAGTGCCACGAACAATGGAGTCGTCAATGACCACAAGATTATCGATGCCATTGCGAACCAGTCCATATGTAACATCGTAGATATGATCAACGAGGTCATCGCGTTCTTTGTCGGTTGTAATGAACGTGCGCATTTTCATATCTTTCACAGCAATGGTTTCAGCCCGAGGATGAAGTTTTAATATTTCATCGATGGCGCTGGCTGATGGATTTTTCAATGCGAGAATTTTGTCGCGTTTTACTTTGTCGGTGAAATCCAGAAGTGATGCGTACATGCCCATGAATGCTACGATTGCCGTATTCGGGATGTAGGAAAAAACCGTATTTTCAACATCGTAATTGATGGCTTCGAGTACTTGAGGAACAATCAGGCGGCCCAGTTTTTTGCGTTCTTTATAAATGTCGGCATCGGTTCCGCGTGAAAAATATATTCGTTCGAAGGAGCAATATTTTTCTTCTTTTGGCTCAAGGATCTGTTCAATGCAATATGAGCCGTTGTTTTTTACAATCAATGCCTGGCCAGGCAAAAGCTCTTTCACGTTTTCGTAATGAATGTTGAAAGAAGTTTGAATGACTGGGCGTTCCGATGTGGCAACAACAATTTCGTCATCGGCATAATAGAAAGCCGGCCGGATTCCTGATGGATCGCGCATAACAAATGAATCACCGTTACCGATCATACCTGCAAGGACATAGCCACCATCCCAGAGTTTGCAGGATTTACGGAGTATGTTGGAAATATTTAATTCATTTGTGATGTGTTTGGAAATTTCAACCCGCGATAAACCTTCCGCTTTATAGCGTTGATACAGGAGGTCATTTTCTTCGTCAAGATAATAACCAATTTGTTCCATGATAGTGACTGTATCAGCCGTTTCGACAGGGTGTTGACCCATTTGAATGAGTTTTTGAAAAAGCTCATCAGCATTGGTCATATTAAAATTTCCGGCAAGGATAAGATTTCGGGTTTTCCAGTTATTGGGGCGAATAAAAGGATGAACGTATTTGATATTATTTTTTCCGAATGTACCATAGCGCAAATGACCCAGAAACACTTCGCCGGTGAAATCAATATTTTCTTTCAGATAGCCAAGGTCGAGATAGCGCGGTGATTGTGCGGTTTTTAGTTCGTGTAAAGGAGCAAATGCCTGGTTGAATGCATCGATGATAGGTGTTGATGAATTGCTCCGGATGCGGTTGATGTAAGGTTTTCCGGGAGGCAAATTGAGTTTGACGCAGGCCAGTCCGGCACCGTCCTGACCGCGGTTGTGCTGCTTTTCCATCAGAAGCGACATTTTCTGAAGGGCATATACCGGGTTGCCATATTTGGCGAGATAAAATTCCGTTGGCTTACGGAGGCGCAGAAATGCAATTCCACACTCATGCTTGATGGCTTCGCTCATTGCAGGGTTTGTATTTATTGCAAAAATACTGAAAATGCATGAAATAAAATTCATAAAACATCAAATGATATTTTATTTCATATAGTTATAAAGATTATTTTTGTAGAGTATTTGTTTATATGTCGGAAAACCGCAGCTACAATAACCGGAAGATTTTTTTTTATTTTCTGTTTTCAATAACAGGATTTATTTTTATTATTAAATTGTTTCTGATTCAGGTTGTTGATGACAAGTATAAAGAATCGGCCAATAACAACGCTTTGCGTTATATGTATGAGTATCCGGCACGAGGACTGGTATATGATCGTTTCGGGAAACTGATTGTTTATAACAGTGCCACTTTTGATTTGATGGTTATTCCACGTGAAACAGAAAGTTTTGATACTTTGCGTTTGTGCGAAATTATAGGCATAACGAAAACCGAATATGACAAGCGGATGAAAAAAGCCATCAATCTTTCCGGTTATCATCAGCCATCTATATTGGATAGTGACTTGCCGGCAGACGTTTACAGCCGTTTTCAGGAAGAGAGTTCATCTTTTAAGGGCTTTTATATTCAGAGCAGAACCAAGCGTGCATATACTTTACCAGTGGCTCCGCACACATTGGGTTATATTGGTGAGGCCAGCCCGATGATTATTGAAAAAGACCCGTATTATCGTTCGGGCGATTATATTGGAATCAATGGTCTTGAAAAAACATATGAAAAGGAATTGCGCGGAGAGAAAGGGCTTCGTGTTATGGTGGTTGATGTTCATAATACGGTGCAGGGGAGCTATAAAAATGGAGAATTAGACAGGGAGCCGCTTTCAGGAAAAGATTTGTATTCGACACTTGATCTTGAATTGCAGAATTATGCCGAAAGTCTCATGGTGAACAAGCGGGGGGGAATTGTTGCCATAGAGCCCGCTACTGGCGAAGTGCTGGCGATTGTGAGTGAACCTTCATATGATCCCAATCTTTTGGTTGGTCGTACGCGTTCAAAACATTATCTGGAACTTCAGAACGATGTGCAAAATCATCCTTTGTATAATCGCGCCATAATGACCCGTTATCCGCCGGGTAGTACTTTTAAGGTCGTGAATGGATTGGCGGGATTGCAGGAAGGCATTTTTGATGATCAAACCATGTTTTCGTGTTTTGGCGGATATCGCCTGAGTGAGTCTCACACCATTGATTGTCATGCCCATCCAAGTCCTCTGGCTATACGTAGCGCAGTGGCCTATTCATGCAATACCTGGTTTTGCTGGGCCTTTAAGAAGTTTGTTGACAGCGATAAATTCACCTCCTCGCGCGAAGGATATGAGCGTTGGCGCAATTATATTTATAAACTGGGTTACGGACATGCCTTGGGCATTGATCTTCCTAATGAGTTTGGGGGCTATGTGCCGGAGGTTGATTATTATGACCGGATGTTTGGTCATAAAAAATGGCATGCCAATTCAATTGTTTCCGTTGCCATCGGTCAGGGCGAAATTGGTGCCACTCCCTTGCAGTTGGCCAACCTTACAGCGATTATTGCCAATCGTGGTTATTATATTACTCCACATGTTATTCGGGCTATTGGTTCGGAAAAAAATCTGAATACAAAATATATGGAGCGCCATGAAACAGGTATTGATAAAAGTCATTATGAGATAATCGCAGATGGGATGGAGATGGCTGTGCTGAGCGGTACAGCAACCGTAGCGCAGATGAACGGCGTTGTTGTTTGTGCAAAAACCGGAACAGCTCAGGATCCGCCACGAAAAAACCATTCTGTTTTTATTGCGTTTGCACCCAAAGTAAATCCTAAAATCGCCATAGCTGTGTTGGTCGAAAACAGCGGGTTTGGTGCTACTTATGCAGGGCCAATCGCCAGTTTGATGATTGAGTATTATCTGAACAGAAAAATCGAACGCAAGGATCTGGAAGAAAGAATTATAAACACTGTATTGCTTAATCCCAATCAATGAGCCAGTTTGAAAATAAAACAGGGAAAATGGATTTTTGGGTGTTGTTTATCTACATCGCCTTGATGATTATTGGCTGGCTGAGTGTTTTTGCAACCGGTTACAGGGAAGGACCTTTCAGTATTTTTGATTTTTCAATGGCTTATGGCCGTCAGTCGGTATGGATTCTGACATCGGTATTGATGGGACTGGCTATTTTGCTCATCGATGCGCGCTTCATCCCCCGAATGTCTTTTGGTGTTTACGTCGGAGTACTGTTTCTATTGGTTCTTGTTCTTGTTGTTGGAACTGTTACTTCGGGAAACCGCGCCTGGATTGAGCTTGGTGCTGGTGTGAAATTGCAGCCATCGGAATTTGCAAAATATGGAGCCGCCCTGTTCTTGGCCAAGTTTTTAAGTATTCCGGGAATAAAATTCAGCAATAAAAAAAACAGAAACGCCATTTTTATGATTGTGCTAATCCCGATGTTTCTTGTGTTTCTGCAGGGTGATACGGGTTCTGCCATTGTTTTTGCCTCTTTTTTGCTTTTGTTTTTCAGAATCGGAATGCCTGGTTTTTTTATTTTTCTTGTTATATATATTTCCATCCTTTTTGTTGCAACATTGCTGATTAAACAAATTGTTCTGATACTGATTCTGGCTGGAATTTTTGCATTGCTTATTTATTTTTTTCGCGAAAAGCGCAAAGAAATAATACGTTATCTGGTTATGTTTTTTGCTTCAGCAATTTTTATTGTCAGTGTGAATTATATTTTTGCAACTGTTTTAAAACCGCATCAAAAAGACAGAATCAATGTGTTGATCGGCAAAGAGTATGACCCCAAGGGCTCTGCTTTTAATGTCAATCAATCGCTTATTGCCATAGGTTCAGGTGGATTTTCGGGCAAAGGTTTTTTGCAGGGAACACAAACGAAATATAATTTTGTTCCCGAACAAACTACCGATTTTATTTTTTGCACCATTGGTGAACAATGGGGTTTTTGGGGTAGTTCTGTGGTGGTTTTACTGTATGTTTTTCTGCTCATTCGTTTGATTATGATGGCCGAAAAACAACGATCCGATTTTAGTCGTTACTATATTTATGCTGTTGCCGGTATTTTTTTCCTTCATTTTTTTGTCAATATCGGAATGACCATTGCGCTGGTGCCTGTAATTGGAATCCCGCTTCCGTTCGTGAGTTACGGGGGTTCGTCGCTTTGGGCTTTTACCCTCATGCTTTTCACGGTACTTAAACTCAATCTTCACCGAAATTCGGTTCTCTGATCATGAATCCACGTCTGTTTATTGCTTTTGAAATTGTTCCTTCCGAAATAACGCTCAGGGAATTTGCAAATATCCGACAGATATTTTCCCGCGATCGGTTTTCATGGGCTAAGTCTGGCCTGTTGCATATGACGTTGAAATTTTTGGGAGAGACTCCGACATGCCGCATTGAAGCAGTGAAAGAGGCCATGAAAGAATCCTTCGAAAAAGAGGCGTCAGTAAAATTCAGACTCGAATCGCTTGGTGTTTTTGGTTCATCATATGCACCTAAAGTTTTATGGACTCATGTATCTCCCGAAGATATCTGTCGTGTCTGGTTCACCAAACTGAAATCTTCTCTGATCAAACGTGGTTTTGAATACGATCGTCAGAACTTTGTTCCGCATCTTACATTGGCGCGGATAAAACAAATCGGTGATAAGAATTTGCTTGCTGAGACGGTTGGTAAATACCAGGGATTTTGTTTCAACGAATCTGATGTGAAGGAAATAGTTCTGTATGAAAGTGTGTTGAAACCAACAGGTGCAGAATATATTAAACATTTCTCTGTTTCTCTTCATTAATTTGTTTTTTTGTAAGTTTGAACAATGAAACTCAGAGCGGAAAATATTGTAAAACGTTATAAGTCGCGCACAGTCGTAAAAGGCGTTTCTTTCGAAGTCAATCAGGGTGAGATTGTTGGATTGCTTGGTCCCAATGGTGCAGGCAAGACGACTTCGTTTTATATGGTTGTGGGTCTCATAAAACCTAATGAAGGAAAGGTTTTTCTTGATTCGGAAGAGATGACCGATTTGCCGATGTATCGCAGAGCGCAGAAAGGTATTGGTTATCTGGCTCAGGAAGCCAGTGTGTTTCGTAAACTCAGTGTTGAAGATAATATCAGGTCTGTTCTTGAGTTTACAAAGTTCACAAAACAGGAGCAAGCGGATAAGGTTGAAACACTCCTGGATGAATTTGGACTGCAGAAAATCCGTAAAAGCAAAGGAATTCAACTTAGTGGTGGTGAGCGTCGTCGTACTGAAATTGCCAGAGCACTGGCGGTCAATCCGCATTTCATTCTGCTTGATGAACCCTTTGCTGGTGTAGATCCTATTGCGGTTGAGGATATTCAGGAAATTGTATCAAAACTTCGCGATAAGAATATTGGCATATTGATTACCGATCATAATGTGCATGAAACTTTGTCAATCACCGACCGCGCCTATCTTTTGTTTGAAGGATCAATTATTAAAGCCGGCTCGGCCGAAGAACTTGCCGACGATGAATATGTGCGCAAAGTGTATCTTGGTAAAAATTTTGAATTACGCAGGTCTGTTAAATAGCGCGATATATGCGTATTTGTGTTTTATTTGTCAGTTTATTTTTAATCATTTCGGCTTATCCCCAAACAACGAAGTATTCGGTTGTTTTGCATGGGGGAGCTGGTAATTTTGACTCAAAAACATTTTCACCTGCGCAGAAAAACAATTATAATGATTTTTTTGAAAGTATTCTTGCAATGGCTGATAGCATGGCTATTGCCGGAGATTCGGCGATAAAAATCGTTACGGCTGTTATTGTGAAAATGGAAAACAGTCCTATGTTCAATGCCGGACGTGGTGCTGTGTTGACTGAGGACGGCATTGCTGAACTCGATGCTTCGGTCATGGATGGCACTACGCTCAAAGCCGGTGCTGTTGCGGGTGTACGCATAATAAAGAATCCAATTCTGGCGGCACAAAAAGTGATGACAAATTCTCAGCATGTGTTTCTGGCTGGACGTGGTGCTGAACAATTTGCTTCACTGCAGGGGCTCGAAATGGTGGACAGCAGCTATTTTGCAACAGATGAAATGAAAAAGAAATTTGAAAAAATCAAAGCTGATAAGAACGGAACCGTGGGCTGTGTGGTGCGAGACATTTACGGAAATATTTGTGCAGGAACCAGTACCGGTGGTATGATGATGAAAAAATGGGGCCGCATCGGCGACAGTCCGGTGATTGGTGGCGGAACCTATGCCGATAGCCGTTGGGCGGGTATTTCATGCACAGGGCACGGTGAATTTTTCATCCGCTACGCAGTGGCCTATGATGTTGTTGCCCGCATGAAATATGGCCGGCAAACACTGAAAGAAGCCATGCATGCGGTGTTGTTCGATGTACTGCTTCCGGCCGGAGGCACTGGCGGAATGATTGGAATTGATGGTTCCGGGAATATTGTTGTTGATTTCAACACCACTGGTATGTTTCGTGCTTCGACCACCCAGAGCGGGGTGCATGAGATTGAATATTAGATTATATAAGAAATAAGAGCACAAAAGCAATCAGCAAAAGTTCCAGTAAAAAAAGTATGGAGCATAGCAATACTGCTATTATAGCGATTGCTTTGTTTTTGTATTTGTTTGGATTGTTTTCTGTTTTGTTTATTGCGATAACGCCAAAAATGATTGAAATCAGCGAAAGTGGAAAAGACAGCCCCGTGATTAAAAATCCTGCAATGGCTGCTGCTGCCAGGCCGGCGCTTACGATGGTGGCCCAATGTGTTTTTGGTGGATCGTCTGCGTAGCTTGCAGAAACGGATTTGCGATTATGACCAAATACATTCTTAAAGTCACTTGCTTTAATTTCAGTTGAAACATCCAACGGATTATTACAGCAATAAATCATTTCGTTGATTTGTGATTCTGCAATTTTTTTTGTTGAATCGGATGTATTGATTCTACTGATTGTAGAAATGGCTGAAATTTTTATTTCATCTTCCAATGGTAAGTCAGTGCAAATATCTTCATGATTTATTATAGGTTTTTCTGTCTGATGTTTTTTGTTGCGGTCTGAAATCAGGGAGTACCCGTTTCTGTACACTCTTTTATCAAGCTGACATGAAGACAGCAATAGTAAGAAGCTGAAGAAAATCAGTATATGTGTTTTCATCGCAATTTAACAGTAAAAGTTTTCTTGTCTGAAAATTGATATGATTATCATGAAAACCTTTTGCTTTCAAAAATAGACAATTTTTTCAACTGCTTGTAAATGATTGCCTGACCTGATATTTTTTTATTTTGTAAAGCGGGTTGTTAACCAAATGCTACCTTCAGAATTAATATGTATTGTGGATTATTTTGTTCATTCATGCCAAGTATGGATTAAATTTGCATATTCTGTTTTGTCAAAAAGCAGTCAGAGTAGTCTAATGTCTATGTGCCGGTTTCGAAAATTTTTACTGTTGGTTTTTTTCAATGCAGCCGTTTTGCACGGAGTAGCGCAATGTCCGGTAAATGCATGGTTTACATGGACGCGTGTGTGCAACAACAGCATGGTGCATTTTACAGATAGCAGTTTTTTGACCGGAACGGGACAAATTGTGGATTGGCAATGGGATTTTGGTGATGCTTCGCCTGGAAGCAGCAATCCAAATCCGAATCATAATTTTCCGGGTATTGGAACCTACACTGTAACACTGATTGTTACAGATTCCTCTGGTTGCACCGATGTGGCAACTATTCCTGTAAGCGTTGATCCGCTTCCTGTGGCTGAATTCACTTTCGGTCCACTGAATGTTTGTTCGGGAAATGTTGCTTCCTTTACTTTTACCGGCAGTGGCAATGGTTTAACGTATGAATGGAATTTTGGTGATGGTCAGACTTCTTCGCAGCAGAATCCTTCGCATGTTTTCACATCTTTTGGTTGTCTCTCGCAAAATTTTAATGTTTCACTAACGGTAACTGATGAAAACGGTTGTTCTTCAACGATATCTCATCAGGTTTTAGTCTTGCAGCAGCCCAATGTGTTTTATTTTGAACCCAACGGTTTTGTATTTTGTCATACCGATACGTCTTCGATTTCAGATACCATTCATGTTTATAATTTTTCACCGGATATTGGATGCATTGATTCCTACAGCATTGACTGGGGCGATGGGACTCCGGCTTCTACATCACCACCCGAATTGTTCGATGGCATGCATCCGCTCAATCATGTTTACACCAATATCGGGTATTATATTGTTACTATAACAGCTGTCGGATACAATGGTTGTCAGACGGTTTTTACCGACACGGCTACGGTAGAAAGCAATCCGGTGGCTTCACTGATCGGTCCTCCTGTGGGAAGCAATGTGGGCTGTGCACCGCTCAATGTGTGTGTGGTGAACATGAGTCAGAATGTGTCAGCATCAACGGTGATGACGGTGGATTGGGGCGATGGCGTGATTGAAACATTGCTCCCGTCATCAGTTGGTCAGACCATTTGTCATAATTACCTGATTTCGGGTTGTGTGGCTGGTTCTATGACCAATTATGCTGTTATTCTTACAGCTCAGAATGTGTGTGATTTTTCTCAGTCATCCTGGTCACCTGTGCGTGTGTATGAACCACCCGAAGCTGTTTTTAATATAGTGGATGATTCTGTTTGTGTTGGCGAAAACGCAACTTTTATCAATGTTTCGGAACCCAATTTGTGCGCTGCAGCGTCGGCAACCTGGTACACCTGGGATTTTGGCGATGGAACAACGTCGGGTCCTACTCTGGTGCCTGCCGGATCCAGTCCGCAGCAAACCATTGCACATGCTTATGGCGATACCGGTGTTTATGTTGTTACTCTTACCGCCAACAACAGCTCGGTAAATGGTTGCGGAATGACTTCGTTTCAGGGTTTGGTATATGTTAGTCAGACCTATGCCCAGTTTTCTTATGACACTGTTTGCTTTGGAGACCCGACTCATTTTGTCGATTCAAGCTGGGCGTTGAGTTCATCCATTGCCACCTGGAACTGGAATTTTGGTGACGGTGGTACCAGTACTGTGCAGAATCCAAATTACACCTATACCAATTGGGGCGATTTCAATGCAACGTTGACAGTTACTTCCGACGCCGGTTGTACAGCGGTCATGACGCATGTGGTGCATGTCGATACACTGCCTTTTGTACAGTTTGCATGGGATACGGTTTGCGTGGGCGATCCGACTACTTTCACCAATCTGTCTTATGGCCGCGGAGCGCCGATTATAAGCTATTTCTGGAACTTCGGCGATGGAAATACTTCTACGTTTGAAGATCCAACTCATATTTATGGATCAGCAGGGAGCTTTATCGTAACGCTTACAGTCACAGATGCCAACGGCTGTGTCAATACCATTTTGAATTCTGTTCCTGTAAGTCCGCCACCCATTGCCGATTTTGATACGGATACGGCATGTGTGGGTTCCGCTTCGGTTTTCACCGATCAGTCCACCGCTCCGTTTGGTACCATTGTCAGCTGGAACTGGGATTTCGGCGATGGAAGCGGAACATCGGCCATACAGAATCCAACTTATATGTATGCAGACACCGGCAATTACAATGTTACACTGATTGTTGAAACCAATATCGGCTGCGTTGATACCATCACGCTTCCGGTGTATGTAGCGCCCATTCCCCTGGCTGATTTCACCTTCAATATTGTGTGTGCAGGCAATACGACAACATTCACTGATGCCTCTCAAAGCTACGGTTGGTTCATCACTTCGTGGCAATGGAATTTCGGCGACGGCAATACAGCAACAACACAGAATCCGACGCATATCTATGCGGACCCTGGAGTGTACACGGTTTCGCTCATTGTGGCAAATCAGTTTGGTTGCAGCGATACGATTGTTCATTCCGTTCCTGTTGATTCAATTCCTACTGCGGCTTTTGTTGCCAACAATGCCTGTTTGTATCAAACCGTTGGTTTTACCGATCTATCAATTTCGCATGGAAGTAATATCGTTGGCTGGGAATGGGATTTTGGTGATGGCACTACTTCTGTGCTGCAAAATCCAACGCATATTTATGCAGCATCTGGCGTTTATTCTGTTACACTTATTGTGACTTCTGCAATCGGTTGTATGGACTCGGCTTCTTTGCCGGTGTCGGTTTATCCGTTGCCAGAGGCCGGATTCACTATGGTTTCGGCATGCGAAGGTGACCCCGTAAGCTTTACTGATACCTCGCTTGCAAATGGTGGTTCCATCGTTTCATGGCAATGGGATTTTGGCGATGGCAGTGGTACTTCGGCATTTCAGAATCCGCAATATTTTTATACGGATACCGGAATATATTATGTAACGCTGATTGTATTCAATAGTCATGGCTGTAGTGATACCGTGATAAATCCGGTGTATTATCTGCCCCGGCCGACTGCAGAATTTGTGCATGACACCAGCTGCGCTGGGCAGCCCATTACTTTTACCGATGTGTCAGCCGGCAACGGAAGCACCATTGTCAGCTGGACATGGGACTTCGGTGACGGCAATACTTCTGCATTGCAGAATCCTGTGCATCCATACGCAACATCGGGATCGTTTTTGGTGACGCTGATTGTCAGCAGTAATTCAGGATGCGCCGATACCGTTCAGCACATGGTCGTGGCGGATTCGCTTCCCGAGCCGTTGTTTACAGCGCCGTCAGTATGTTTCAACGATACAACTTATTTCACGGATATGAGTATTGCCCACGGATCTGCCATTAACAGCTGGTTCTGGGATTTTGGCGATGGTAATACTTCGGTGCAACAAAATCCGGAACATTTGTATGGCGCATCTGGAGTGTATTCTGTTGTGCTGATTGTTGAAAATATCAACGGCTGTTCGGATACCATTGTCCAGAATGTGACTGTTTATGCGCTTCCTGTCGCTTCGTTTTCTTATTCCGGAACTTGTCTGAGTCGTGATATAAACTTTGCAGATAATTCAATTCAGGGGAGTGGAGTTATTGATTCCTGGACCTGGGATTTTGGCGATGGCAGCAGTTTTTCAACAAATCAGAATCCGGTTTATCAGTATGCAGTCATTGATAGTTTTCTGGTAACTCTTATTGTTGCTGATCAATATGGTTGTGCTGATACGGCATCAGACAGCATACGCGTAAGCCCTTTGCCAGTCTCGGGTTTTATGGCTGATTCGGTTTGTCTTGGTTTGCCAACACATTTTACCGACACTTCTCAAAATTTTGGTTTTACCATCAATTATTGGGAATATGATTTTGGTGACGGAACAACATCCAATCTTCAAAACCCTGATCATATTTATGCTTCAGCAGGTAATTATACTGTTCAGCTGATTGTCGGCAATATCAGTAACTGTTTTGATACAGTTCAGCAGATGGTGTTTGTAAAACCTGCTCCGGTGGCTCAGTTCATTTCCTCAAATATTTGCTTCGGAGAAACGAGTTATTTTACGGATTCCAGCATTCCCAATGCAGCAATAATGAACAGCTGGTCATGGAATTTCGGCGATGGCAATACCTCAACAAGTCAAAATGCTCAAAATGATTACAACACAGCGGGCACGTTTCCGGTTGAGCTTATTGTTGCAAATTCATGGAATTGTACGGATACGGTTTTGCAGAATACCACTGTCTATGCGCTGCCTGAGGCGGGATTTATGTCGAGTGTTGCCTGCCTTGGTTTTCCGACTTCGTTTGTTGACACATCGCATGCAGGAAGTGTTGCAATCAATGGATGGGAATGGGATTTTGGCGAACCCGGCGGAACATCCGTGCAGCAGAACCCGACTTATACTTACGTTAGCGGAGGCATCACCTATTCGGTTACTTTGATTGTTGAAGACCAGAATGGGTGTGTTGATACAACGAATATGAATATTTCGTTACATCCGCAGCCAATGGTTGATTTTTCTGCAACAATGGCCTGTTCAGGTCTTCCAACCAGCTTTACAGACCTTTCGGTTCCTGCTGCCGGTGTCATGAATGCATGGGACTGGAATTTCGGAGATGGTAATACTTCGGCTTTGCAAAATCCGCAGCACACCTATCCGCAATCCGCTTCAGTCCAGACATTCAATGTTACATTGATTGCATATGATGACAACGGATGTCCTGATACGGTCACACATACAGTTACTGTAAATCCCCAACCGGTAGCAGCGTACAGTGCCGATACCGCCTGTGCCGGCGAAGCAACTGATTTTACCGATCTTTCATCAGCTACAGCTGGAGCAATCAACACCTGGGATTGGGATTTCGGTGATGGCAGTGGATCATCTGCATTGCAAAACCCGCAATATACCTACGCTTCATCGGGTGTACCACAGTTTTTCAACGCCACGCTGATGATTGAAGATTTGAATGGATGCCGCGATACAGTAGTTCATCCGGTGCTTGTGAATCCGTTGCCTGTTGTAAGTTTTTCAGCCAATGCGGCTTGCACGGGTTCAAATACTGTTTTCAGTGAAAATTCGTTTAGTAACGGAGGCGCGCTGACTTCATGGGTTTGGGATTTCGGAGATGGTGTGGGAGCGTCTGCATTGCAGAATCCATCATACTTGTATTCGACGGTTCTTGTGCCAACTAATTATAATGTAAATCTTGAAGTAACAGATATCAATGGGTGTATTTATGATACCACGATGTCTGTACTTGTAAATCCGTTACCAATTGCTTCGTTCAATTCAATATCGGCCTGTTCTGGCTTCCCAAGCCAGTTTACAGATGGCTCCACCAGCACTGGAGGAAATATAACAGATTGGGACTGGGATTTCGGAGATGGCAGCGGAACGGCCATCCTTCAGAACCCATCGTATCAATATGCAACAACATCATTAGTGACGACATACAATGTTGTTTTATGGGTAACTGATCAAAATGGCTGTGAAGACAGTGTTGCCATGCCGGCTACAATTTATCCATCGCCTGTTGCAGCTTTTGTTTCAGATAGTGTTTGTTCGGGATTGGCTTCGCAGTTTACCGATGCATCAACATCCATTGGTGGCGCTATTACGGCGTGGAGCTGGGATTTTGGTGATGGCACAGGATATTCTTCTGTTCAAAGTCCTTCATATAACTATGCTGCAGGATTGAATACGGCCTCATATCCGGTGACGCTGATTGTTGAAAATATAAATGGTTGTTTCGACACACTCACTCAAAATGCGCTTGTGTGGCCAAATCCGGTGGTTGATTTTCATTCGGATATTGCCTGCATGGGATCGCCGACTCACTTCTATGATGATTCTTATTCCAATGGTGGCACGCTTCAGAGTTGGCAATGGGATTTTGGCGATGGCATTGGTACTGCTGCACAACAATATCCGGATTATCAATACGACAATTCAGGGTTTTATGATGTTACACTTACGGTCACCGATGTTAATCAGTGTGTTTCATCAGCTATTGAAAACATTGTTGTGGATTCGTTGCCTATTCCCGATTTTACATATACGCTCTCATGCACTCAGGGGATTGTGAATTTCACCAATGCCTCGCAAGGCAATGGCAGTAATATTGTCGGTTACATGTGGGATTTTGGCGATATGAGCAATTCGGGGCAGGTCGATCCGGCTCATTATTATTCCGCTACCGGGAACTATGATGTTACATTATATGTATTCAATGATCGTGGATGTTCGGATTCATTGACGATTCCGGTTAACATTCAACCAGGTTTGGAATGGGATTTTTCGTCAACGCAGGAATGTGTTGGAGAACCAACAGTATTCAATGATTTTGCAGTCAATCCGAATGTACCTGCTGTTGCGTGGTTCTGGAATTTTGGCGACGGCTCTTTTTCAACACTTGAAGACCCGACGCATCTGTACCTTGTTTCGGGAACTTACAATGTTTTACTTACAGTGACTGATGCAATGGGATGTGCTTTTTCAGTGTTGCACAATGTTGTTGTTAACCCCAGACCTGTAGCTGATTTTAGTGCTACGATCGTAACGCAGGGAAACCCTACCACATTTACAGATTTATCATCATCAATTCTTGGAACCATCATTTCATGGAGCTGGGACTTTGATGACGGAAATACATCAGCACTTCAGAATCCTCTTCACACCTATGCTTTATCTGGTACCTATGATGTGACTCTGATTGTATTCAATAATTTCGGGTGCTCTGATACAACGACAATTCCGATAACAGTCTTGCCTTTGGTCGAAGCGGATTTTGTTGCAGATACCGTGTGTGCAAAAACACCGATGTCCTTTTCGGATCTTTCTGTCACAGGCGCAGGAACCATTGATTACTGGTACTGGAATTTTGGCGACGGCTATAGTTCAGCGTTGCAGAATCCTCAGCATACTTATTACAATTCAGGAGTGTTTACTGTTACGCTGATTGCAACGAATACATCGGGAATTTCAGATTCCACTTCGCACCAGGTGTTGGTGCTAGAAGCTCCGACGGCAGAATTTTTATCCACATCGGTTTGTCAGGGAAATGCTACCGCATTCATGAATCAGAGCAGTGGTACAACCAGCAATGTAATTGGCTGGACATGGGATCTGGGCGATGGCGATAATAACTTCACTCCAAGTTTCAATCATCTTTACGATACAGCGGGCAACTATAATGTTTCATTGATTGTTGTGAATACGATTGGTTGCCGCGATACAGTAAGTCATCAGGTGAACGTGTGGGAAATTCCGCAGGTGAACATTGCTGCAGCACCACAGGAAGGATGTCTGCCACTGGATGTTGTTTTCACGGATCTGACAACAGTCGGCGATGGAACTATTACATCGTGGCTTTGGCAGTTTGGTGATGGCTATACTTCTGTTTCTGCTGGTGGTGCTTTTCACGGATATACTGCTCCCGGAATGTATGGTGTAAATCTTTTTGTAACCAGTAATCATGGGTGTTCTGCGTCGGCTTCATTTCCAAATTACATTCAGGCATATCCGAATCCGATAGCCTCGTTTTATTATTTTCCGACCAATCCGAGTCTGAGCGATCCGGGTGTAAACATGGTGGACATTAGTGTTGGAGCCAGCAGCTGGAACTGGGATTTTAGTGACGGTGAAAGTTCGACAGAACAAAGTCCGATGCATGAATTTCCCAATCACGGAAATTATGAAATTACATTGATTGCCGGAAACAGCTTTGGATGCTATGATACGACGTCATTGCCGATACATGTTGCCGCTGATGAATTGTTGTATATTCCGAATGCCATTACACCCAACGGTGATGGTCGTAATGATTGGTTTATGCCTTTTGGCGCAGGATGGTCGGTTGAGCATTATGAAATGAGAATTTACAACCGCTGGGGACAACTGATATTTGTTACTACCGACATAAATCATGCGTGGGACGGTACGATGCAGGACACCGGAGAGCTTGTTCAGACGGGCGTTTATGTGTGGAAAGTGTGGTATGTAGATCTCGAAGGGAAAAAGCAAAATCTGATCGGAAGAGTCACAGTGACGTATTGATAGCTGTCAGAAAGCCAGTGATCTGTTATGATAAGGCCAGAATTTGGCACTGAACGATGATTGAACGCTATTCCTCTTTTTTATTTGTGCGGATAATATACAATCCTGCGAAAAGCGCTCCCACAGCTGAGAACAGATGCCACAGCCAATGAACTCCCTGCGCCATTGGTTGCACAGGATTGTCATCGTACAGACGGAAAAAAAGTGACAGCGCCAGAAACAGAACAGCCGCCAGCAGATGTCCGATGGCTTTCCATTGGCTGCGCCAGGCGTAGAGCAGTGCCGGGACAAATATTACGATTCCTACTATACAATAACCGATGTTGATGGCTTGCTGAATGGGGAGTGTGTTGAAAAAATATCCGCGGATTAACCCTGATGCAATGATGATAATCAGCGGCAGATACCAGTTGCGGAACAGTCGCTGCATAAAGAAAAATGCAACACCGACTGACAATAAAAACATAGGTAAAACATCGAGCGCCATCAGCCAGTGGTGGCTCCGGAAAGCGTGATAAAGCGTACTTCCGATGCCGCCTGTGAAAAGAAGCGGCAGTGTATAAAACACCACAAATCCTTGTTTGCGGTATTGACCTCGCAGAATGATCAGAAAATAAATGACCGGAATCAGAAATACCAGCGATGAATACGCATTCCATGGTTCCACAACAAAGCGACCCGGCTGGGTTTCATGATATATGGGTCCGCCGTCGGTGATAAAAGAATAGTCTGTTTCCGGTCGGGCTGCCATCAGTGAATGCCTGTATAATTTTCAGGAGTCAACGTTTTCAATTCTTTTTTTACCGCGGCACTCACCTTGAGCGTGTCGATGAATTTATGCAGACTTTCGCGCGTTACATGCGCGTTCCCGCGTGTAAGATTTTTCAGTGCATTGTATGGATCCGGGTATTTTTCGCGACGAAGAATGGTTTGAATTGGCTCAGCCAGTACAGCCCAGTTAAGATCGAGATCGCTGCTGATTTTATCGGGGTTGATAAGTAATTTTCCCATTCCCTTCTGCAGCGATTTTAGTGATATGAGCATGTGTGCGAGTGGAACACCAATATTTCTTATAACAGTTGAATCCGTCAGGTCGCGCTGCAAACGTGATATCGGAAGCTTTTCGGAAAAATGACGCAATAAGGAATTGGCTATACCGAAGTTCCCTTCTGCGTTTTCAAAGTCAATCGGATTAACTTTGTGTGGCATGGCCGATGAGCCGACTTCATCTTTTTTTACTTTCTGTTTGAAATATTCCATCATGACATACATCCAGATGTCGCGCGAATAATCAATCAGAATGGTATTGATGGCGGCAAGAACACTGAATGTATTGGACATAATGTCGTAGTGTTCAATCTGTGTTGTTGTTTGCTGTCGGATAAGACCCAGATTGTTTTTCAGAAAGTTGTTGGCGAATTTTACCCAATCTGTTTTTGGAAAAGCTGCATGGTGAGCGTTGAAGTTTCCGGTGGCGCCACCAAATTTTCCACTGGCGGGAATTTTTTTGAGAAGTGTAAGTTGATTTTCGATTCGCTCTGCAAAAACAGCCATTTCTTTTCCGAGGGTGGTGGGCGAAGCCGGCTGTCCGTGCGTGCGTGCAAGCATCGGAATTTTATTCCATTCTTTTGATTGAGTTTTGAGAATTTTAAGAACGGATTCGATTTCGGGTACAACGGCATTGTTTAAGGCATCACGCAGCATTATCGGAAACGCGGTGTTGTTAACGTCCTGAGAGGTAAGGCCGAAATGAATGAATTCTTTGTAATCTTCCATTTTAAGCTCATCGAATTTTTCACGAAGGAAATATTCAACTGCTTTTACATCGTGATTGGTGATTTTTTCAATATCTTTGATGCGTTGAGCATCGCTCTGGCTGAAGTTCTTAACGATGTCGCGAAGTGCAGAAATTTTCTTTTCTGTGAAACTTTTAAACATCGGTAATTTGAGCGATTGAAGCGCAATAAAATACTCAATTTCGACCAAAACACGGTAACGGATTAAGGCAAATTCGGAGAAATACTGCTGAAGGGCTCGCGTTTTATCGCTGTAGCGGCCGTCAACGGGCGACACTGAAAACAGGGATGCTTCCATGCGGATGGTTTTTTGCAAAAATACAATTTAATGCGCTGATTTGAAAATTTGAAAAAGTGCTAATTTGAAAAAGCACTTTCTACTAAGCACAACGAGTCAGCTTAGAATCAAAACTGTTTGTTGATTATTCCGTGCCTTGCGGACGGGACTTCGCTGGCTGCTGTTTTTACAGTTTGCGCTGGACTTCGATTTCGGCATAGGCCTCAATGATGTCGCCAGCTTTCAGATCGTTGAAATTTTGAATTCCGATACCGCAATCCTGTCCAGGCAAAACTTCTTTGACGTCATCTTTAAAACGTTTCAAAGAAGCCAGGGTGCCGGTATGAACAACAATACCATTTCTGATGAGGTGTATTTTGCTGCTGCGTGAAATTTTGCCATCAAGCACCATGCAGCCGGCAATGGTTCCCAGTTTTGAGATTTTGAAGACTTCACGTACTTCGACACTGGCAACGACTTTTTCTTCAATTTTTGGTTCAAGCATACCTTCCATGGCAGCTTTTACTTCTTCAATGGCATCGTAGATGACAGAATAGGTTCGGATGTCGATTTCTTCAACTTCGGCTAATTTACGTGCAGCAACGCTGGGTCGAACCTGGAATCCGATAATAATGGCGTTTGATGCTGTTGCCAGCAACACGTCAGATTCGGTAATTCCACCAATGGCCTTGTGAATTACATTGACTTGAACACTGCTTGCACTGAGCTTGAGCAATGAATCGGACAAAGCTTCAACAGAGCCGTCAACGTCGCCCTTAACAATAATATTGAGTTCTTTGAAATCACCAATGGCAATACGACGCCCGATTTCATCGAGAGTAATATGTTTCTGTGTTCTGAGTGATTGTTCGCGCAAAAGCTGCTGACGTTTGAGTGCAATTTCTTTTGCAACTTTTTCGTCTTTATGGCTGGATAGTCTGTCGCCCGCAGCAGGAGCGCCGTTGAGGCCAAGAATGAGTACCGGAGTGCTAGGGCCGGCTTCTTTTACTGGTTGATTCCTTTCGTTGAACATGGCTTTTACGCGGCCATAAAAACTACCAGCAAGTACCATGTCGCCAACATGAAGTGTACCGGCATGAACAAGAACTGTAGCTGTATATCCACGTCCCTTGTCCAGTGACGATTCAATAACAGAACCCGTTGCGAGTTTGTTGGGATTTGCCTTGAGATCGAGCATGTCTGATTCGAGCAATACTTTTTCAAGCAAAGCATCGACATTGACCCCATGTTTTGCATCAATTTCCTGACTTTGGTATTTGCCTCCCCAATCTTCGACCAGAAGATTCATATTGGCAAGTTGTTCCTTGATTTTTTCAGGATTTGCACCGGGTTTATCAATTTTGCTGATGGCAAAGACCATTGGAACTCCGGCTGCCCGTGCGTGGTTGATAGCTTCGATGGTTTGCGGCATCACCTGGTCGTCGGCAGCAATAACAATAATGGCTACATCTGTGATTTTGGCTCCGCGGGCACGCATGGCCGTAAATGCCTCATGGCCGGGAGTGTCGAGGAATGCTATTTTTCTGCCGCTTTCTAGCGTTACTTCATAAGCACCAATGTGCTGTGTAATTCCACCGGATTCACCGGCAATGATGTTGCTTTTGCGGATATTGTCGAGTAAGGATGTTTTTCCATGATCAACGTGACCCATCACTGTAACCACTGGCGCGCGTGGAATCAAGGTTTCATCAGTGTCATCATCTTCTTCTTGTGGCAATTGTTCATCTTCGAGTGAGATAAAACTCACATCAAATCCGAATTCAGAAGCAACAATCGTGATTGCCTCGGCATCGAGACGTTGGTTGAGTGACACAAAAAGACCCATACTCATGCAGCTTTGAATGACTTTAACTGCAGGTACATTCATCATGGAGGCAAGTTCGCTTACTGTGATGAATTCATTTACTTTAAGGATGCTTTGTTCTTTTTCCAGCTCTTCCATTTCCTCCATGCGTTGCTGTTGGAATGCATCGCGTTTTAAACGGCGGTATTTGGATGATTTTGATTTTGGCGCACCCTGAAGTTGTGAAAGAGTTTCTTTGATGTGTTTTTGGATATCTTCTTCAGAAATAACCGGACGCGGTTCATTGCGTTTTGGTTTCGGAATTTTGCTTTTGCTTTTTTCAGGTGCTTTTATGTCGTTTGAACCTGGTGAAACAGATTCTTTTTTCTGAATGCGTGGCCGATGTTTTTTATCACCTCGTCCCTGACGGTTTTTGTCGGATCCGGTTTCTTCTTTGGCAGCTGGTTTTTTCTCAAACTGGGTTACATCGATTTTTCCAACCTGTTTTGGACCAGTCAGGACAACAAATTCTGTTTTGATGTAACGATCATCTTCGGCAGGAGCAACTGTTTCCGGTGTTTTTTCTTCAACCGGAGGAATTATCTCAGGTTCAGGAGTGATTTCCGGAGTTTTTTCAACAACAGGTTCTTCTTTTTTTACTGTTTGTTTTTTTGAATGATGTCCTTTTTCTTCTTTTTTCCCTTTGGTTTTTTTCCCCAGGTTTTCAACTTCAATTTTACCGACTAGTTTAACGCCAGGCAGTTCAACTTTGACTTTATGTTCTTCCGGAGCAGGTTTTTGAACAACTTCCTGAATCGGTTTTTCGGGCTCTGGTTTTTTAATTTCTTCAACCGGTTTTTCTTCAACCGGTTTTTCTTTCTTTACCGAAGATTTCTTTTTTCCTTTTGCCTGAATTCCTTCAAGGTCAATTTTTCCAATAACCTTTGGCGCTACCTTTGTTTCGGGAGCATCTTCCATTTTGGGAGCGATTTCTTTTTCGGGTTTTATTTTTTCTTCGGCAGGTGTTTCTTTTACAGCAACTTCTTTTGCAGGCGTTTCTTTAACGGGTTTTGTTTCTTCAGGAACAGCAACTTCTTCTTCTTCCGTTTCTTTTTTTGAAGAAAGTGAAATCTTCATGCTTTCCTGTTTTTCTGTCTTATCCAGATAAAATTCTTCGAGTAATGCATTGTATGCATCCTGTCCGATTTTCGCATTGGGATTGTCAACAGGAAAACCATTCTTATTCAGAAATTCCATGATGGTTTGTACCCCAACATTGAATTCTGTTGCGACTTTTGCTAATCTTTTTACTCCCTGGTTATTGTCCATATCTTGTTTTTCGGTTCCTGAAAACGCTGCAAAATTACAAAATTTTATTCACTGGCTTAAATAACAGGGGTTTCTGAACAATGATGATTTTCAAAAAGCCCCTGTTTAGTTGATTATTCAAATTCACTTTGCAAAATCCTGATGACTTCATCAACGGTTTCTTCCTCAAGGTCGGTACGCTTAACAAGCTCTTCGCGCGGAAGTTCAAGTACACTCTTTGCGGTATCGCAACCAATCTTTTTGAGTTCTTCGAGAATCCATGGATCTATTTCATCTGCAAATTCCATCAGGTCAACATCGTCCTCTTCGGCGTCCACATCACGGAATACTTCGATTTCGTAATCAACAAGTTTAGACGCCAGCTTGATGTTT
This sequence comes from Bacteroidales bacterium, assembly GCA_035390965.1. Taxonomy (GTDB): domain Bacteria; phylum Bacteroidota; class Bacteroidia; order Bacteroidales; family DTU049; genus GWF2-43-63. The sequence goes on from DAOPKE010000017.1 coordinate 25,774, forward strand.
TGACCGCCTTTGCCAATGGCAAGTGAGATCTGGTCTGGCTTGAGATATACCTCGATGGTTTTTGTTTCTTCGTTGATGTTGAGTGAAGATAGTTTGGCGGGACTCAATGCACGGCTGACAAAAACAGACAGGTTGTTTGAGAAATTAATCACGTCAATGTTTTCGTTGCGCAGTTCGCGAACAATTCCATGAATACGTGATCCCTTCATTCCAACACAAGCTCCTACAGGATCAATACGGTCGTCGTAGGATTCAACGGCAACTTTGGCTCTTTCGCCCGGCTGACGAACAATTTTGCGGATGGTGATGAGTCCATCGAAAATTTCAGGCACTTCCATTTCGAACAGACGTTCGAGGAAGGCCGGAGAAATGCGAGACAGAATAACGAAAGGGGTGTTGTTTTTGAATTCAACGCGTTCAACAACAGCACGAATGGATTCACCTTTTTTGTAAAAATCGGAAGGGATCATTTCTGTTCTGGGCAGCACGAGTTCGTAATCTTCATCATCAAGTACTAGCAATTCTTTTTTCCATACCTGATTGACTTCACCTGTAACGATTTCACCAATGCGGTCTTTGTATTTCTGGTAAATATTTTCCTTTTCAAATTCCATCACCTTTGCTTTCAACATCTGATGAATGCTTTGAATGTCGCGACGGTCGAATTGTGTGATTCCAAATGGTTCAACTACCTGTTCGCCAACCTCAAAGTCAGGTTCTATTTTCACTGCTTCGCTGTAAGCAATTTCCATATTTGGATTGGTTACATCTTCGTCGGCAACGATAATTCGGCTACGCCATATTTCAAGGTCTCCGGTCGATGTATTGACAATAACATCGAAATTGTCGGCCACTTCGAATTTCTTGGCAAGGATATGTTTGAAAATATCCACCAGGATTTTCATCAACGTTGGCCGGTCAATGGCTTTGGAGTCTTTAAATTCGCTGAAGGATTCAACCAGATTCATTGTTTCCATAACACAAAGGGTGTTTTTATTATTTAAACGATACAATTATTTGCGTTTTCAGGCAATCGGTATATGCGATTTCCCTGTTTTGAATTTCTTTCTTTTTGGGCGGAATTTTCACGGCAATCGTAAAGGAATTTTCATTGGCGGCGACAATGGTACCGGTGATTACGGACTGATCGTTCAATGTTACTTTTGCACTGCGGTTAATATTGTTGATGTACTGACGAGGCAAAACGAGCGGATTGCCAACGCCAAAAGATGATACTTCGAGTTCGAAATCTTCTTTTTCACGGTCAAGCCGGTTTTCAATGAAACGACTTACCCGAACGCAATCGTGAATAGTAACGCCGGTATCGCCATCAAGCAATACCAGAATGCGATTGCCCTGCCGGATGTTTACCGACACCGGGAAAATCTTTTCATCGCCGCAGCATTCGCGGGCCAGATCAATTATGGTGTTTTCTTTTATCATTAATTCCGCTTAATAATCGAGGGGACAATTGTCCCCTCGCAAAGTCTCCTGTTGTCCGACCAGGACTCGAACCTGGACCAGCAGAACCAAAATCTGCTGTGCTGCCATTACACCATCGGACAATTTTGAAACAGGGTGCAAAAGTACGAATTATTTCAATATCAGCACCATTTTTATTGATATTTGACTCAATCCGGATTCACATTGCGTTGAAAATGGCTTAGAATGGTACTTTCAAATGATAAACATCTGCATTTGAAATAAAATTGTAATTTCGCAGTTTATTCACGGAACAACACATTGAATATGCAAAACTTCAAGCGACTAAACACTTTGATTGGATGGGCTGTATTTGCCATTGCAGCCGTCGTTTACACTCTTACCGCTGAACCTACAGCCAGTTTTTGGGATTGTGGTGAATATATTGCCACCTCTTTTAAACTTCAGGTGGGTCACCCCCCCGGAGCACCTACTTTTCAGCTGCTTGGTCGTTTCTTCTCCCTGTTTGCTTTTGGCGATGTAACTCAGGTTGCTTTCATGATAAACATGATGTCTGTGCTTTCCAGCGCCTTTACTATTTTGTTCCTGTTCTGGACTATAACGCATTTTGCGCGCAAGATGATGGGTGGAAGCGTTGATACTGCCTCTCAATTATGGACTGTTATCGGTGCAGGTATTGTAGGAGCTCTTGCTTATACTTTTTCTGACTCATTCTGGTTTTCAGCGGTTGAAGGCGAGGTTTATGCCATGTCTTCGATGTTTACAGCGCTTGTTTTCTGGCTTATGCTAAAATGGGAAGAAGATGCCGATGATCCGCGTTCATTTCGTTGGATTATTTTGATTGCTTTCCTTATGGGCCTGTCTATTGGCGTTCACCTTTTGAACCTGCTGACTTTGCCGGCTCTTGTAATGATTTATTATTACCGTCGTTACGAAGTTTCAAAAAAAGGAGTGTTCTACGCTTTGTTGCTTTCTGTTGTTCTGCTCGCTTTTATGTTTTATTTGCTCATTCCGGGTATGGTTTGGCTGGCAGGACATTTTGAACTGTTCTTTATTAACAGTATTGGCCTTCCGTTCAATTCAGGAACCATCATATTTTTTGCCCTGCTCATCGGACTTATTGTCTGGGGTCTTCGTTGGTCCAAACGTAAGGGGCGGGTGGTGATAAACACCATTGTGCTTTCTTTTACATTTCTGATGATTGGTTATTCAACATTCTTTGTTCTCATTATTCGTTCCAATGCAAATACCCCCATCAACGAAAATTCGCCGCGTGATGCCATTAGTCTGCTGGCTTATCTGAATCGAGAACAATATGGAGAAACACCTCTTATTACAGGTCAGTATTTTAATGCTCCGCTCAATCAATCCAAAGAATGGAAAGATGCCTCACCTATTTATGAAAAAGATGTTGAAAAAGGTGAATATGTAATGACAGATCCGCGCGAAAAATCGCGACCGACGTATAATAAAGGTTATACTACATTTTTGCCCCGTATGTGGAGCAGTCAGGAAAATCATCATATTGCCACCTATCTGGAGTGGGGTGGAATTAATGAAAAGAATGTGTATAAAAATGTTCCTGTCACTTCGCGTGGTGATAAAATATACACACAGGGTACACCAAAGAACCCACCGACGTTTACCCAGAATATGCGTTTCTTTTTCACCTATCAGGTGGGACATATGTATTTCAGGTATTTTTTCTGGAATTTTGTCGGTCGTCAGAATGACATTCAGGGGCATGGAAATCCAACCGAAGGAAACTGGTATTGTGGAATTCCGGCCATCGATAAAATGCATCTCGGAAATCAGGAAATGGTTCCGGAACACATGAGTAAGAATCCAGGCCAAAACGCATTTTATTTTCTTCCATTAATACTTGGTCTGGTTGGTTTGTTTTTTCATTTGAATAAACACACCAAAGATACACTGGTAGTAACATTATTATTTTTGATGACCGGCCTGGCCATTGTTGTGTATCTCAACCAGTATCCCTATCAGCCGCGTGAACGTGACTACGCCTATGCCGGTAGTTTTTATGCCTTTGCCATCTGGATCGGACTTGGTGTTATGGCTTTTGTACAATTGTTGAAGAAACTTTTTAAGGAAAGCATTCTGGCTCCTGTTACAGCAACACTTATTACGCTTCTTCTTGTTCCCGGCATTATGGCCAGTGAGGGTTGGGATGATCATGACCGCAGCAGTCGTTACACCGCAAGGGATTTTGCCAAAAACTATCTGGCTTCCTGTGCGCCCAACGCCATATTATTTACCAATGGAGATAACGACACATTTCCTTTATGGTATGTTCAGGAAGTTGAGGGTTACCGCACCGATGTGCGTGTAGTTAATCTCTCACTTTTCAATACCGACTGGTATGCCGATCAAATGAAGCGTAAAGCGTATGATTCAGATCCTGTGCCGATTTCCATGGAGCACAAACAATACCGGACAGGAACCCGCGACATTATTTATCTTTTGCAGGATGAGGGAATGGGGTATGTAAACATCACTGAACTTTTTGATATTCTGCATAAGAATCCTGCGAAACTGCAGCAGAAAGTTCGGGAATATACGCTGGATTTTTTCCCGTCACGTAATTTCTATTTGCCGGTTGACACCAATAAAGTTGTTCAGAATGGCATTGTTCCGGCATCGTGGAAAAATGATATTACCGATAGTCTGAACTGGACAATCAACAAAAATGTAATTCAGAAAAACACTTTGTTCTGTCTTGATATTTTAGCTCATTTTAACTGGGACCGGCCGATTTATTTTGCCATAACAACGGGTGATGATGCCTATATGGGTCTCGAAGATTATTTTTCTCTTGAAGGCCTTGTTTACAAGCTTGTCCCTGTAAAGACTGTCAATCCGGATGGTAGTACCGGCCGTGTGAATACAGAGGTAATGTATGATAACATGATGAATAAATTTGCCTGGGGCAATCTGACCGGTGAAGGAGTTTATCTCGACGAGACCAATTTGCGTATGTGCATGAATTTCAGAAGTAATTTTGCACGATTGGCAATGTCATTGCTTGATGAAGGGCAGAACGAAGATGGTTCATTCGATGCAGAAAAGAAGAAAAAAGCCGTTGCTGTTCTTGATCGTTGTATGGAAGTCTTTCCTGAATCATCGGTGCCGTATAACTATTTTGTACTTCCGGTTGCTGAAGCATATTATCGTGCCGGAGAAATGGAAAAAGCAAACAATATCGTTTCAAGATTGATTGATTTGTACGATTCTGAGCTTGCATATTATTTTTCTCTCGACAGCCACCGAAGCGAATTGCTTGATTCAGAAAAACAGCAGTCACTGTATATTTTGCAGCGCATTATTGTGTTGACCGAAGGGTTGAAACAGGAGGTTGTCTTTAAAAAGGCAGAACCTGTTTTTGCAAAGTATTATGAACTCTTTACCGGTGTTCCTTATAATATGCCAAGGGATACCACGAAATAGGCATGTATGTCGTAAGGCCTTATATACTCAAGGATCTCAATACCCGGAATTGCATCTGGCGCATTCCGGGTAATGAGAAAATTATTTACCTGACTTTTGATGATGGCCCAATTCCAGAGCTTACACCCTTTGTTTTGGAAACGCTTGAAAAGTATAATGCCCGTGCAACATTTTTCTGTGTTGGAGATAATGCCCGAAAACATCCGCAATTGCTGCGCGAAATTATTGCTCAGGGGCATTCCGTAGGGAATCATACCCATAACCATTACGATGGATGGAAAAAAAACTCGGAGGAGTATGAACAAAATATCATAAAAGGATTTGATTATATTCCCGGAAACATGTTCAGACCTCCATACGGGCATATTACACCCTGGCAGATAAACCGCATGAAAGATCAGGTTTATATTGTTTTGTGGACCGTTCTCAGCTATGATTACGATCAGAATACAACACCAGCACGTTGTTTGCGTAATGTTTTGCGTTATACCAAACGTGGATCTATTGTGGTTTTTCACGAAAATAAAAAAGCCATTCCCCGTATCAAATATGCGCTGCCTCGTTTTATTGAGCATTACTCAGCACAGGGTTATCGCTTCGAAGCTTTGACGGAGCCGGTGTTGCAGAAAGCGCTTCATCACAACTGGATCAATGCTTCAGGGAAATTTATGAATAAAATGATTGGCTCATTCAATATTCCGTTTATCGGATCAAAGGAAGCCGGACGAAAAATATCAGGTTAAACTTCCTGTTCACCATTTAAAACAGATTAGCATGACATTTACAAACGAAAACATTCAGAATGAAATCAGTAAAATACTGACTTCATGTGCTGTTGATCAGCAGATAGCGTACAGACGTATAATCAATCATATCGATCTGACGACGCTGGAGGGAAACGATAATGATGAGAAAGTGCGGAAACTCTGTCATTCTGCTTATGAAGTGGAGAATGCAGAAAAACAAATTCCGTCGGTTGCTGCGGTTTGCGTTTATCCTGTTTTTGTTAAGACCGCTCGGGAATCATTGGCTGGAAAAAACATCAATGTTGCAGCTGTAGCCGGTGCTTTTCCATCGGGTCAAAGCCCGCTTGAGGTGCGGCTTGCAGAAGTTCGTTACGCCGTGGAACAAGGCGCCGATGAAATTGATATGGTGATTTCGCGGGGCCGCTTTCTGGCCGGCGAACGCGATTTCCTGCGCGAAGAAGTTTCGAAACACAAAGAAGCATGCGGAAATGCGCATTTGAAAGTGATTCTGGAAACAGGAGAATTGCTCGAACCAAACCTGATTTACGAAGCATCTATGATTTCGATGGAGGCCGGCGCCGATTTTATTAAAACATCGACCGGGAAAATACAACCCGCTGCCACACTCGAAGCAGCTTATGTTATGCTGACTGCAATCAAGGCCTATTACGATAAAACAGGAAAGAAAATCGGCTTCAAACCTGCCGGCGGCATCAGCGATCCCGAAACCGCTGTTCAATTCTGGAAGCTGGTGAAACACATCAACGGCGACGAATGGCTGAACAATCAGTTGTTCCGCTACGGTGCAAGCCGCCTGCTGAATAAGCTGGTGGATGCCGTTGTTTAAATAGGGCCTGCGGAAAAAACACAGGGCAATCAGATCAGTATTTCTTCATTGCCGGTGGGCTGCTATCAATTGCTGTAGAAAAATGACGGGAAAATGTAAAGGAGCGGCGTCTTTTGATAATGCTTGTTAACATGCGATCCGCCAGCCGGCGGATCGTGTATGCGTTATTGGTTTTCTACAGATATGAGATGCCTGCCTGTTTGTCATGTAAACCTCTGGCATCAGCCACCAAAATAAAATACGATAATATGTTATTATAGGATCATCCGATAATTCACTTTGGTATTTATTTCAATCGAAATTTTCTTACTGCAGACTTAAGTGATTTTTTCAGGGACACCCTCAAACCCTTTGATGTTTTTTACTACTGTTGCTGCTTCATGGTGGTAATCGTGTTCGAAAATCAAACCGATGTTTTCTTCTGTGGCTTTGTGCAGAAAAATTTCTTTTTCTTCGAGTGCCAGAATCGGCATTACATCGACTGATGCGACCCATACAGGAGAAATGTGCGAAATGGAAGGAATGAAATCGGCGGCGTAGAGCCATTTCCGCGCAGGGGTGTTTATGAGTGGCAGCATTTGTCCGGACGTGTGACCGTCGCGCAGCAACACCGAAATGCCGGGAATAATTTCTTCTTCTTTTTCAACAAAACACATTAGTCCTTTTTCGTGCAGCGGCAGCATGTTTTCGGCAAAATAGGCGGCGGCTTCGCGTTTATTGGGCTTCATGGCCGATTCCCATTGTTTTTTGCTTACCCAGTGTTTTGCATTCGGACACACAGTTTCTGATTCACCGCTCTGAGAGCGGTTTACAGCTCCACCGCAATGATCGTCGTGCAGGTGAGTGAAAATGACATCCGTCACTGAACCGGGCTTGTATCCTGCGTTTTGGATAGCCTGTGCAAGCGAAGTGCGCTCTGAAATATATTTATACTGATAATATTTTTCATCTCTTTTATTTCCGAATCCGGTTTCAATCAGCACAAGCCGGTTCGAAGTCTCAACCAGCAGACAACGATTGCTAAGCGGAATGAGATTGTCTTCGCCTACAGGATAAAAGCGGCTCCAGATTGAGCGGGGGATTACACCGAAAGCAACGCCTGCATCTATTTTCCAGACTTCGGTAATTATTGGAATGATTTTCATGCTGCAAAATTAATCAACTGAAAATAATTTTCCACACATCCTGCAAACGTGATACAGGCTTGATTTTTATTGAAAAATCTTTTTGTGGAAGCGATTTGTTGTTGGCAGCGGCAATGATTATGGTTTTGAATCCGAGTTTGTCGGCTTCTGAAATGCGTTGTTCTATGCGGTTTACAGGTCTTATTTCGCCGGAAAGTCCAACTTCTGCCGCGAAGCAAATCTTGCCGTCAATGATCATGTCGTGATACGAGGAGGCAAGTGCACTCACAACGGCCAGATCGACCGCTGGATCATCGACACGGATGCCTCCGGTGACGTTGAGAAAAACATCATTCACACCCATGCGGAGGCCGCTGCGTTTTTCGAGAACGGCCAGCAGCATGCCCATGCGGCGCTGATCGAAGCCATTGGCGCTGCGTTGCGGATTTCCGTAGGGGCTCGGGCTCACCAATGCCTGTATTTCGAGCAATAATGGCCTGACTCCTTCCATGGTTGTTGCAATGGCTGTTCCCGGCAAATCGATGGCGCGGTCTGAAAGAAAAACCTCCGAAGGATTGGAAACTTCGCGGAGGCCACCGGCGGTCATTTCAAATATACCAAGCTCAGAGGCAGATCCGAAGCGGTTTTTCAGCGTCCGAAGAATTCTGTATCCATGATGCCGGTCGCCTTCGAACTGCAGAACAGTATCGACGATATGTTCCAATACTTTGGGACCTGCAATGCTTCCGTCTTTTGTAATGTGACCGATGATGAAAACAGGCACGCCGCTTTTTTTGGAATACTGTTGCAGTTCTGCTGCGCATTCACGAACCTGACTGATGGTGCCGGAAGACGATTCAATGCGGGCTGTGTGCATGGTTTGAATTGAATCAATGACCAGGCAGTCGGGTTGTATTTTTTCGCAGGCACCAATAATATTCTGGACATCGGTTTCGGAAAGCAGATAGGTGTTGTCGTTTTTCACTCCCAGACGCTCTGCACGCATTTTGATCTGGTACAGACTTTCTTCACCGGAAACATACAGGGTTTTGATGCCGGGATGCGTAATGGCCACCTGTAGCATTAGTGTTGATTTGCCGATGCCCGGCTCGCCACCAATAAGAATGACAGATCCTTCGACAACTCCGCCGCCAAGCACGCGATCGAGTTCGGAATTGTTGAGTGATTGGCGTTTACCTGATGAATACTCGATTTCAGAAAGTTTTTTCGGAGCGTCGAATTTTGCAAATGCAGTTGTTTTAGCAGGCTGAGCTGCAATGACCTCTTCAACCAGAGTATTCCATTCGCCACAGCCCGGACATTTGCCGTTCCATTTTGGATATTGAGAACCGCAACTCTGACAAACAAAGGCGGTTTTGGTTTTTGCCATTTTTATTCTTTAATAAACTCCCTGTAAACAAACTCCCCGTCTGTTCTGTTAAGCAGAACCAGCATGTCCTTGTTCAGGGTGAGAACTTCCCAGTCGCCGTTGTAAAGTGTGTTTGAGCATTGCTGCATGGTAAGTGTGGTTTTTGAAACACCTGACTTTACAGTATATTCAGCTGAATATAAAGTATCGATTGCTGTTCCGCCTGATGGGCGGGTAATCATGTACACCATTTCGCCCTGAAACTGCCAGATTTCAAACCAGGAAATCGTAGAGTCCTGATCAACCCTTATTAGTCGCCAGTCTTCATCAAGTTTGTCTTTTTTCATTTTTGTACATGAGCTGAAAGCTGCAGCGGCAATGATGATGACAATTACTACGAAACTGTTAAAATATTTCATTGAGGTCATGGTTTTATATGCAAACATACAAAAATAATTTATTTCGTAAAACAGAATATTAAAGGTCAGCAAGCTGAAAATGAGGTCATGGACAAGGTTAAGGTCGAGGCCGAGGTTAAGCACCTTCGGTGACCAGCGAGCAGTGAGCGGCGATTGGTGAACCTTGCTGAATAAGCAAAGAAGCTATTTCTACATTCGAGCATCATTTCAGATTTCGATGTTCGGTGTTCACTGTTCAGTGTTCCATGTTCTTACGTATCTTTGTCCCGTTTTTAAATAAATACATGAAGATTTCCCTCCGGTCTTATTCCGAATTGCATTTTGTTGTTCTTTTGCTTGGCTTCACCGGAATCCTGGGTAAGCTCATTTCATTACCTGCGCCGCATCTGGTTGTTTTCAGGGTTTTTATTGCTTTTGTTACCTTATTTTTATTTCTAAAAATCCGTCGTCAGAATATTGTTTTGACGCGGCGTCAGTTGATTTCGTGTATTTCGATCGGATTGGTTGTGGCTGCCCACTGGACTACCTTTTTCTATGCAATTAAGCTTTCCAATGTGTCTGTTGCTCTTGGATTGCTTGGGGTTGGTTCATTGTTCACAGCATTGCTTGAACCGCTTATTTTGCGACAGCGGTTTTCGTGGCTTGATATTATCACCGGTGTTTTTATTATTATAGGCATTTATATTATTTTTCGTTTCGAGAGCCGTTATGTCGAGGGTATTATTTCGGCTATTGTTTGTTATTTCCTTTCATCGCTTTTCAGTGTGCTTAATAAAAAGCAGCAGGAAAAAATCAATCCCACGGTGTTGAGCATGTACGAAATGCTTTTTGCATTTGTATTTGCGCTGGGTACTCTGCCATTTCTTTTGCCAAATGCCTTTACTCATTTCTGGCCGGGTTCTTCTGATTTGTTTTATCTGATTTTGCTCGGAAGCATTTGTTCGGCTTATGCGTTTACTGCTGCCATAAGACTAATGAAGGAAATGAGCGCTTTTTTTGTTGTTTTGCATATTAATCTTGAACCTGTTTATGCCATTATAATTGCGTTTTTTATTTTCGGCGAATCGGAGCATATGTCTTTAGGTTTTTATGTTGGTGCTGCCATTATTTTTGCAGCTGTGTTTATTTATCCGTTTTTGAAAAAGAAAGGGATGATAAAAAAAGTATAAATATTTTTATTGACTTTTAAACTGATAGGTGAATTTCATATCTTAGTACAAAAATCACCTTATGAAAACTCATAAATTTCTTTTTTTGCTCTTGCTTGTTGCAACACCGCTTATTGCTTTTTCTCAGGTATCCTGGGTGGACTATGAATGGAAGGATTACAGTACGGAATTCAAAATTCCGTCTGATTTTGAAGTTACTACTTCTTCTGTTGAAAAATTCAGTGCTACCAATGGGGCAATAACAATGACTATTTATCCAAGAACCGAAGAATATCTTACCTGGGAGGAAATGAAAACAATGCTCAGAACCTGGACAGTGGATAATGAAGTTGTTGTGTCTGGCGAAATTGTCGAGCTTGATGAAGAAAAAATGAACGGCTATTGGGGCGTTTTGCTCGAAGGAACCAAGTCTGATTACCAGGTTGGCACTATGCTGATTGTTGACCCCGATTACACAGAAATCAGTCTCTACATTTGGGTTGCCTACGATGCCGATCAGGTCGATACGGTAATTGAAATGCTGATGTCTTTTACTCCCATGTGACAGAAAGAGTGTTTTCTGTATTTATCACTTTTCTTGGATAATCGTTTTATCAGATCATGTTGATTTGTTTTTTTTGTAACACATAACAAATCGGGTGATAAAAACGTTTATCTTTATATCAAAATTTATTTGTTATGGTGAATCCGAAGTTTATTATTGGGGTCATTGTTTTTATTTTTGCGTTTTTTTGTGGTGTTTCCATGGCTCAGGAACTTGTGCCTACCGATGAAATGGCGCTGATAATTGTAGTGGTTCATCCGGAAGGTAAGCCCAATGCTGTTGGTGAAACGGTTACTTTTAAAAGTCGGAAAACCGGCAAATTGTATAGAGTTGTAACGGGTGCTGATGCGCAGGCCAAATTGCTTTTGCCGGAAGGTGACATTTATGAAATGTCGTATAAGGATTTTTTGACTGAAAAAGATTACAGCATGATGGAAGTGCCTTCCGAACCGGGAATGGCTACTTATGAAGTTGAAGTGATATATCAGCCGGCAAAGGTGTTTAAACTTGAAAATGTTTATTTTGATTTTGGCAAAGCTTCTTTGCGCGCCGAATCATATCCGTCGTTGAATGAACTTGCTGAAATGCTTAAACTGAAGCCAGCCATGGTGATTGAAATTGCTGGTCATACTGACGATGTGGGCGACGATGCATCTAATCTTACCTTGTCGCAGCAAAGAGCCGAATCGGTCAGAAATTATCTCATTAAAAAAGGTATTGCCGCCAACCGTATTATTGCCAAAGGTTATGGCGAAACCATGCCTGTTGCTGGTGGTACCAGCGACGAAGCCAGGCAGAAAAACCGCAGAACCGAAGTGAAGATTATTTCGCAGTAGCGAAAGAAATACGAAACTCTTTCAGCGGTGAGTAGTGAATGGTGAGCAGCGATTATGTGGAAATGTGCGCCT
>DAOPKE010000018.1:0-37728 GCA_035390965.1 Bacteroidales bacterium
ACCTTAACCTGGCTGTTTCCCTGCCGAAGGCAGCTCAACCTTAACCTCAACCTTAGCCTGGCTGTTCTTCCTGCCTCAGGCAGCTCAACCTCAACCTCAACCTTAACCTGGCTGTTTCCCTGCCGAAGGCAGCTCAACCTTAACCTCAACCTTATCCTGGCTGTTTCCCCTGCCACAGGCAGCTCAACCTATGCCTTAACCTTAGCCTTATTCTTAGCTCTTCATCGTTTTAATAATTTTATTTAAGCTGTTAATTAGATCCTGATACTGCTTTATCAATTTTTCAACAACTTCTTTGTCAAAATAACCCACTGCACAGCCATACCGCAAATGATGCTTCGTTTCATAAGCTGATCCGCGCGAAACTACATAAAAATATGCTTTATCATTACCGGTAACACGGCCAAACCCTTCAGAAATATTTGCCCCAACACTATTCGCTGAACGGCGTATCTGAGAAGTAAGTCCATAATCTTCAGATTTTGGGAGATTGGAAGTCAGCTCAAATATTTCTGTGGATAAATCAAAGGCCGTTTTCCAGACAGGCATTTGAGTAAATGAAGTGTACATTGCTATTTTGGTTTTCTATGTCTATTCTCTCAGGTTAAGGTTAAGTGGCTTAGTCTCAGATGAAAGCTTCTCGGCTTTTGCCTCAACCTTTGCCTTAACCTTCGTATTCCTGCCTCAGGCAGCTCAACCTCAACCTCAACCTTAACCTGGCTGTTTCCCTGCCGCAGGCAGCTTAACCTCAACCTTAACCTTTGTCTTATCCTGGCTGTTCTTCCTGCCTCAGGCAGCTCAACCTCAACCTCAACCTTATCCTGGCTGTTTCCACTGCCTCAGGCAGCTCAACCTCAACCTCAACCTTATCCTGGCTGTTTCCCTGCCGAAGGCAGCTCAACCTTAACCTCAACCTTATCCTGGCTGTTTCCCCTGCCGCAGGCAGCTCAACCTCAACCTCAACCTTAGCCTGGCTGTTCTTCCTGCCGCAGGCAGCTCAACCTCAACCTCAACCTTTGTCTTATCCTGGCTGTTCTTCCTGCCGCAGGCAGCTCAACCTTAATCTCAACCTTAACCTTATTCACAGCTTCGCCGCGTCAGCCCCATCGGACAAACAACGGAAAATATTTTATATCAGCACATTACGACGCCGAAAACGGCAGAACCAGAAATTTTCCCAGCTCTTCCACTTCTAGCACAAAATGTGTTTTCCCTTTCAAACGCACTACCCTACCCGAAATACCTTTCAATGGTCCTGCATTGATTGAATATCTTGTCCCCGGCCTCGGCATTTCATCTACCATTTCGGCCATCAATCCGGCCTCGGCAATCCGGCGGATGTCAGACATCGTCTGCTCCCGCACCATGGCGGCCTTTCCTTCAAAGCGGATATAACAAACCATTCCGTCTGTATTGATGGCATCGAAATATTCTTTTCGATCGACCTGTACAAAAATATAAGATGGAAACAATGGCTCCTCAACCCATTTGCGACGATCGCTCCATTGCTTCTTGGTTTTTTTTAACGGTAAATAATGATTGATGCCTTGCTCAGATAAACGGTCAGACACTTTCTTTTCCGCACGGGGAGCGGTGTACGCAACATGCCATTGCCGTAAATTGTCTTTATCATTTATATTCATACACTTAACCAGATATGTAGCCTTTTCCTATACATAGATTTAAACATGCAAATGTACATTTTTCTTTTGATTCAAAATGGGTTTGAGTATATAAGAATTATAAAATTACCGCTTTATTTGCAAATCATGAATCTGCCCAATTCATGATTCTCTTTAAATATGCACATTTAATCAATAATATTTATCATTTTGTATTAGTTAATGATAGTTCTATATAAACACAAAAAGTGAAACATTAAACCATCCATAAGCCCTCTTTTCCACACTTATAATGTCATAACTCCCCGACAAACTCGCTGTAACAGGAATCGGAGCGACTTCAGGCAGTGTGCCATATGCCTACTTTGTCAACTGTTGAAACAATTCTTCAATTGAATGTTTTTCCTTCGTTAAAGAAAGGACTTTGCATTGATTGCGTACAGCAAAGTCAAAAATTTCCTTGCGAACATCAATACTCTGATCAGCTTCTACTGCCCACATGTTATCGCCCTTAGTGTTTGCATTTTTCACACCCTTCACCCCCAATAAAGCTTCACGAGTTACTTTCCGGTCGAATTCGACCAGAAACAATTCAGCAGCAGCAAACATCGACGATAAATCACCAGTCTTTCCATCGGCAACAATTTTTCCTTTGTCAATGATTACAACACGGTTGCAGATAGCTTCAACTTCCTGCATGATATGCGTTGAAAGAAGAATGGTCTTTTCAGACCCCAGTTTCCTGATCAGATCACGTATTTCAACAATCTGATTCGGATCAAGACCACTGGTGGGCTCATCCATAATCAACACTTCAGGATTGTGAATAAGTGCCTGTGCCAATCCCACTCTCTGTTTATAACCCTTTGAAAGGGCTCCGATCCGCTTGTGCATCTCCGGCTTCAATCCAGTGATTTCAATCATTTCATCCACCCGCTGTTTCTTATCTTTCAGATTGTGAATCCCTGCAATGAAGGTAAGAAACTCGCGGACATACATGTCGTAATACAATGGATTGTTTTCAGGTAAATAGCCAATCATGCGGCGAACATTCAAACTTTCATCGGCACAATTCATCTCATTGACAAAGGCCTGCCCACTTGTGGGAGGAATGTAACAGGTAAGGATTTTCATCAGAGTGGACTTCCCTGCCCCGTTTGGGCCCAGTAATCCAACGATTTCACCTTTGCCTATTTCAAGCGAAACATTATTCAGTGCTTTCTGCTCGCCATATACTTTTGTTACCTGATCGACCCTGATTGACATGGATTTGAAATTTGATACAAAAGTAATTGATTCTTGCAAATCATAAGCTGAAAGTTTTGCATCATTCTTAACCTTGGTTTTTCTTTCTGCAAGCAGTTTAACCTCAACCTTAACTTTGTACTATTTCTTCTCAAACACATATTTCAGAAACTTCGGCTTGAATTCCAGCATCACATAGGCCCAATGCGCCAATTTAGTGTGGTCTCCACCTCTCAACAGCTCAAGTGTCGTGCTACCGCTGAAAACTGAATACCCCACCGACAATACCATGTCTTTTGCCAATGCGGCCTTCCATGTCAAATCTATTTCGTGCGCCAGAAACTGATCGATGTTTGCCCCACCTGTGATGGTGCTCTGCTGAGTTGCAAAATAATGATAATCAAGCGCCAGCGAATGTATTTTTGAAAATTTGAAATGTCCCTTGAGATAAGTATCGATAAAACCTGCTCCGCCTGTGCTGGTCGCAAAATTGGTGAAATAATCCATATGCCCTGCAAAGGCATGATTCGACGCATATTGCGGAATGAATTGTTCATATTTGTCTGTGGTTACATCATTGCCGCTCATCATTTCACCACCCAGTTTCACCGACCATTTGTCAGTTTTGTATTCGGCTTCGGATGCGGCAAACCATGCTGCAAGCTCAGTTCCGGAAATATTGTGACCGGTCTGATAATATCCCATACCACTGAAAATGAATTTATTTAATGTATATTTCAATTCAACACCTTGCGTACTCCTTACATAGAGCGCTTTCCCGTTCAAATCCTGAAAACCGTCAGCAAATCCCATCACTGAATATTCAAAGTTTTTTATCTTCTGCTCATAACGCAAAACTGTCAATGTCTTATAATTGTCCTTGATTTCAGAAACATTGTTCAAATAATCCGTTCCAAAAATATTCTCGGCCCGCTGATTGAATGCCTGAACAAAATACACCTGCTTAGTCCCTGATTTCCATTCAAGCATAACTGCATCATGTTCCTGCGATGTCTGCGACCAGTTGTTGCCACTAAACAATCGTTGATTGCCAAACACCAATTGATGTCGTCCCATTTTTATTTTTAATGAATCTGCGATTTTCATACGCACCCAGGCCTCAAGCATACCTACAGTGGCCTTGTTGCTTTTAAACAATTCATCGCCCCATACACGCGATTCCTGCAATATCAGCTTCGTTTCAAACTTCTCGCTTGTATAATTCAATCCAATACGATTGCGTTGTGCAACAAAACCTGCAGCTTCCGTATTGCTGTCTGGTAGCTGTTTGTATCCATTTCTGTATTCAGGTCTGAAACGGAAGTCACCACTTAATTCAAATTCTTGCGCCATTGAGAAAAAACTCATGCCGGCAAAAAAAATAAAGAAAATAACTCTGTTCATATACATTGGTTTTTGTTTTATTTTGACATTTTGAAATACTTTATCTTTCGCAATTCAAGGTGACAAATATCATTCAATCAGGACTTTTTCAACCATATTTTTACGTATAAACTTCAACTACGAACAATATTGAGACATGACCATAAGCTCTGTTCTCCTTTGATGCAACTCCAATCGCAATCGGAATGCTATGCGTAACATGTTCCTTCTCAACCTAATCCTGAACCTCAACCTAAATCTTAACCTCAATCTTAACCTCAACCTTAACCTCAACCTTAACCTTAACCTTAACCTCAACCTTAACCTCAACCTCAACCTCACTGACCACTAATAAAAAACTCCCTCCAGGTATTTCTTCGTCATTTCATTTTCCGGATTTGAAAACAAAGTTTGTGAATCGCCACTTTCAATCATTTCACCCATATACATAAATATCACGTGATCAGCTATTCGCCTGGCCTGACGAAGAATATGACTGACCAGAATAATCGTGTAATCACTTTTCAATTGCATAAATGATTGTTCAATGGCCTGCGTGGAAATGGGATCCAGTGCCGAAGTCGGCTCATCAGCCAAAATAACTTCCGGATCGACTGCAAGCCCCCGAGCCAGGCAAAGCCGCTGCTGCTGCCCGATACTGAGTGTTGAAGGAGATTGATTCAATCGGTCTTTAACTTCATCCCACAAACAAGCCAGTTTCAGATAATGCTCAACCTGGCTCCTAACCTCCGTTTTACGCGAAATTCCTTTCAAGCGTACAGCATATGCAATGTTCTCAAAAATACTAAGAGGCAATGGATACGGTCGCTGCGAAAGCAGTCCCATACGTTGACGCATAGCAGACACGTGATAACCACGCAGCGAAAGTATTTCCTGTCCACCGAAATGAATCTGCCCCTTAACCTTGAGCCCATTCAGATCAGTCAATCGATTCATCGACCGCAGCAAAGTTGTTTTTCCGCAACCACTCGGCCCCATAATAACAGTGATGGTTTCACGCGGAATTTTCACCGATATGTTATTGAGCAACTTTGTCTCACCGGCATGTACGCTCAGATTTCGTATATCAATGATGGGTTGATTATTTGTCATGTCTTAAATGGTTTTTTTGTAAACACGTCCGATAATACGGGCAGAAATACTGATGAAAAGAATGATAATAGTTAGAATCAATGCCGAAGCATAAGCACGCCCCTGTACTTCTTCGACCGGGGAACTCAATTGAAAAAAAATGGCCAGCGGCAAGGTAGCTACCTGCTGATCGAGACTGGTAGGAATATAATCGGTATAACCGGTAGTAAGCAGCACCACCGCAGCATCGCCGATAGCCCTTCCAAAAGATAACAAAATAGCTGTAACTATTCCCGGTGCTGCTTTACGAAGAAAAAAGCGAAACGCCGTTTCTGTTTTCGTGCATCCCATGCTGTATGCAGCTTCGCGAATTCCATTCGGCACCCGCTGAAGCACTTCATCCATCGCTCTGATCATAATAGGTGCAACAAAAATTCCAACGACCACTATTCCCCCAAGCAACGACGTTCGAATTCCCAATGCAACCATTATTGTAAATCCAAATGCACCATAAACAATGGATGGAATTCCCCACAAAACATCGAGAAAAAAACGGAAAAAAGATACCGCTTTGCTGTTGCGCTGAAGAAAAACATTCATATACAATGCCACCGGAACGCTCAGAATTAATGCCAAAAAAGTCGCACCCAGAGCCAAATACAACGATCCTATAATGGCATTCAAAATACCACCTTCTTTTCCGAAATAATAACCACCCTTGGGCAACGAAGAAATCATTGACCAGTTCAGATATGGAATTCCACGGACAACAATGCCGTATAAAATCGATCCAAGAGCAATTGCAATGATAAGGGTTGCACTTATCATCAAGGTTTTCATTACAAATTCTTCGAAATATTTATGCTTCATTATCTGCAGTTTTTGTTGTAAAACGACGGATGATCAAACGCATCAGAATATTGAATACAACAGTGATTACCAGCAATATTAATGCGGCAAACATCAATGCACTATCGTATTTAGGAATACTCATCATTTCGCCGTAATTGTTTGCAATCAGCGCCGGAAGCGGATAACCAGGGCTTACAATATTTTTCGGAATAGCAATGGTATTGCCTACAACCATCATTACGGCAATGGTTTCGCCAATGGCTCGTGCCCAACCCAAACCAATGGCAGAAATAATACCTGCGCCAGTTTTTTTCAATACGGTTACTTTAACCATTTCCCATTTTGTTGTACCCATTGAATAGGCCGACTCACGCAATTCAAGCGGCACTGTGGCAAAAAGCTCCAGTAAGATATTCAATACAAACGGGATTATCATCACTGCCAATACCAGACTACCAGCCAAAACAGAATAACCAGTACTTTCAATACCTGCAACGGGTGCTATCACATTTCTTACAAATGGAACTATAAAAAGAATGCCCCAGACTCCATAAATCACCGATGGGATTCCAGCAAGAATATCAATCACCGGCTGCATAAATCCAAGAATGCGTCGATGCGCATATTCCGAAAGATAGATGGCAGCAAGAATGCAAACCGGAGCAGAAATCAATATGGCAAGAACTGAAACATATAAAGAACCAATGATAAAAGGTCTGAAACCAAAACTACCGGCAGCCGGCTTCCAGTCATCGCCCGACAAAATATTTACAAATCCGTTTTCCTGCAACAACGGCAGAGATTTATCAATAATAACATACAACATAATCAAAGGAACAATGATGATAATGATTTTCGAAATCACCATCCATGCAAAGCCCGCGTAATCACGCATACGACGTGTTGCAATCATCAGTCTAATTTTTTGAGTTCGGCTTCTATCATTGCATCAGGCAACTGTACATAGCCGCTTTCCTCGACCCATTGCTGCCCTTTTGTAAGAATAAATCTTAAAAATGCAACTACAAGCTGATTATCGGGTTTCCCTTTACAAATAAAATACAAGGGGCGGGCTGGCGGCTCCGGGAATTTTCCTTCTCGTATGGCGCCTGTCAGCAATTTCATGTCGCTGTAGAGGTTTTCTTCCTTGTCAATTTTTCCGTTTCCATTCATGTCAATCGGAATGATGCCAATGCCATCCTGCACTTTGCCGGTTTTAAAATCATAGGCATAAATAATATTATTGAAGCCAACGCCTTTAATGTCATTTTTTACAGCATCGGCAATGCCGGGATCACCAAAAACGCCAACCCCTTTCAAATCGGCTTGCTCTCCTCCCATAAACTTGGCCCACATTTCGGCTGCACCACATGCATCGCTGCGGGTAAACAAATTGATTGCTCCGCTGCCTTTCAACTTTAACTGGTTCCAATTATTAATTTCCTGAGTCATGTAGATTTTTTCAAACTCCTCTTTTGTAAGCCCGCGTGTCACAAGCTCTGTATATACCGGATTTTTCGCATTAATCGTCGGCAACACCACGTCCTTTGCCACCGCTATTTTCCACGCTCCATTGCTTTCTTCTTCTGGCGAAACACTACGCGAAAACATGGCCATGTCAACCATTCCATTCAATACATCGGTCATGCCCTTGCCCGCTCCTCCTGCCGAAATATCAATCCTTACATCAGGGTTTTCTTTCATAAACTCCTCAGCCCATTTCTGAGCCATCGGATACAAAGCAAATGCACCCGAAATGCTAATGTTTCCTCTGAGTTGATCAGATTTCTCCTCCTTTTTCTTGTTCCCGCAACCGGTTACCACTATGGCAAATACCAAAAAAATGACTGAATATGTTTTCATTGCTTTTAAATTTCCGGCAAATATAATACATTTCCTATCGATATAGTATAGTTACAAACATTTCTTATATATTAACTCTTATTTAACTCTCTGCTTTTGTAATAGAATTCATGGCAAAAGTGATTTGAACACCAAATAAGCAACTTTTCAGGTTGTTTTCAGATATTTTAATGCATGGACTGTGATGAATTCACAATGAAAGATATATGATGCCCCATGCTTTTGTTATCTTTGCAAAAAAAAATGGAATTTTCCTGGTACGAATTTGTCGTTTTACCTCTTTTAATATTTTTGGCTCGTATAGCCGATCAGAGTGTAGGCACACTGCGTCTGATTTTTTTAGCAAGGGGTATTAAATTCTGGGTTCCTATTCTTGGGTTCTGCGAAGTCATTATCTGGTTGCTGGCGGTTGGACAAATTCTCAACGATCTGACAAACTGGGTTGCCATCATTGCCTACGGAGCCGGATTTGCAGCAGGAAACCTGATAGGGATGTGGATTGATGAAAAACTTTCCATCGGAACATTGATTGTTCGCGTCATTCCGAAATTCGATACAACGGGACTTATTGCCGATCTTTCATCGCGCGATTTCGGTGTTACGGTTTCCGATGCTTCTGGCGCTCGCGGACCCGTGAAAATTGTGATGTCCATCATCAAAAGAAAAGATCTTACAACTTTTGTCGAAATCGTTCAGAAACACAATCCAAATGCATTCTATACCGTCGAAGACGTGAAAGCCGTTTCAGAAGGCGTTTTCCGCGCATCGAAACGCAGATCCATTTTCTCTTTCAACAGTCGCATCGGGAAATAAAATCCTTCCCGACATTCTGGCGTCAGTTTGGAAAGGTCAACAATAATGCATTACTGACCTGAAATTCCGACAGTGGGCGGACAAGCTATTAAAAAAAAGCATCAATTGCAACCAACAATTTCTTTCTCAAAATCAATCTCGGGCGAATGCCAAAATGTTGATTTATTACTTGAACTTAGGATATGAAATAGTCAATTGTAGCAATTTCATTGAACGTTTTGTTGGCTGATGCCTGACAAAACAGGCAGGCATCGCATATCTGTAGAAAAACCAATACCGAGCAAACGATCCGCCGGCTGGCGGATTGCATTTAAACAAGCATTGTCAGAAGACGAAGCTCCTTATATGCGACTCCTCCGGAGTCGAGATTTTGTTTTATATGGGCTACAGATATATGACTCCTCCGGAGTCTCCCAAAAATAATTGAACCGATTTATAAATCACTTTGATATAATTTCTCAGACTATTTCGCTGCAATTTTTTTATAAAACGCGAGCATCTTCTCAATCGTGCTGTCAATATGATACTCGCTCTGCATGCGCTGTCTGGCAGCTTCGGCCATTTTTGTTCTTTCCTCCGGATATTCATACATATACTCTATAGCCCTTGCAATAGCCGACGGATTTTTACGCGGAATAACCAATCCGCTTTCACCATCAATCACCATTCCGCTGTTGCCGGGAATATCAGTAATAACAGGAGCCACACCCAGACTCATGGCTTCAATCACGGATTTGCAGATAGCTTCGCCATAAATGGAACTCAAAACAAACACATCTGAATTTTTAACCAGCCCCATCGAATCACTGCGATAGCCAGTGAAAATTATTCGCTCCTTCATAGGACTGGCTTCAACCAATTTTCTGATTTCATCAGAATAAAGTCCATTACCAATCAATAAAATATACAATGACAAATCCTGTTTTATTTCGTATGTCGCTTTAATAAAATATTTCAAACCCTTCATTGGACGCGCGTTTGCAACCATGGTCACCACAAATGAACCAGAAGGAATTTTGAATTCATCATACGAAACAGCGTCCACATTTTTATACCAATCCGGATGATGACCTTTGGTAATGCAGAATGCATTTTTTTTTCCGAAGATTTTATTTCGGTTAATCAGATCGGCTACAGCAGGTGCAATACACCAGACAGCATCGGCACGGGGATGCAGAAATTTAAAATATGCCAACGGATCCCACCAATGAATATTTCCGCAGTAACCACGATAGAGAACCACTTTTACATTGAGTCCCCGTGCTGCTTTCAGACCATTGATGATGGCTTTGCCATTAAAAAGATGCACTACATGGTACGCACCGACAATCAATTCTTTGCGGATAAAATCAATTTCGCTGCGATCAAATTTTTTGTGTGGTTGAAAATCAATCACGCGAATGCCGGCAGCTTCGAAAACGGGCGTATATTCAGCAGTTCCGGGTGTCATAATGGTAATATTCACTCCGGCTTTTTTCAGTCCAAGCATCAATTCTGCTTCGGGTCTCGAAGAGTTGAGCCCGCTGTAATTGCTGATGACGAGGAGTTTCAGATTCGACATTGATACAAAGGTAATTATTTTGCCCTAAACCATCGAAGCCATAAACTCTCGAAAGGTTTTGAACCCTTCGAGAGTTGGGGCTGCAGCAAAAAAAACCGGCCTGCTTGCGGCAGGCCGGACCCAATTAAAAACAAAGCATTAAAGCTTTATTTTCTTCTCGATCTCTTCGACATACACCCGAAAATGTTTGTCGGTATCGATAAGATTTTTCACTGTGCGTACAGCATGCAAGACGGTCGCGTGGTCTTTTCCACCTATATCAACGCCAATGCTGGCGAGAGAACTCTTGGTCATCGTTTTTGCAAAATACATGGCCAATTGGCGTGCCTGTACAATTTCGCGCTTACGAGAACTGCTGTGCATTTGTTCAACGGAAATATTGAAATAATCACAAACCATTTTCTGAATATAGTCAATCGAAATCTCACGTTTCGAGTTTCGGACATACTGATCAATCATGGTTTTAGCCAGGTCAATCGTAATGGGTTTGCGATTGAAAGAAGAATGAGCTACCAAAGAAATCATGGCTCCTTCAAGCTCACGGATATTGGTTGAAATGCTGTAGGCAAGATATTCCACTACATCGTCAGGAATAGTAATACCGTCTTTGTGCAGTTTTTTGCGGATAATGGCAATGCGGGTTTCAATGTCAGGCACCTGTAAATCGGCTGCCAGTCCCCATTTGAAACGAGAAAGCAATCTGGGTTCAATATCTTCAAGTTCAACCGGAGGTTTATCGGAAGTGAGAATAATCTGATTGCCTTTTTGATGAAGGGTGTTGAACAATTGAAAGAAAACGTCCTGCGTTTTGAGTTTATTGGCCAGGTTATGAATATCGTCCATGATAAGTACATCAATCATCTGATAGAAATGTACAAAATCATTGGTGGTGTCATCTTTCACAGAGTCGATAAACTGATTTAAAAATTCAGAAGTCTGAACATAGAGAACCGTTTTATCGGGAAAATTTTTCTTGACTTCAATACCGATGGCATGTGCAAGATGCGTTTTGCCCAAACCGGTATCACTGAAAATAAAGAGCGGATTGAATGAAGTTTTACCAGGATTTTTGGCAATGGCCAAACCGGCAGAACGAGCAAGACGATTGCAATCGCCCTCGACAAAATTATCAAAATTAAGACTTTCGACGAGCTGCGAATTGACTTTGATTTTACGCAGACCAGGGATAATAAAAGGGTTTGGAATTTCTTTGGAAGTGCCGCGGTTAATATCGATGGGAATATCCACAGAAGGATTTTTCAAGGCGTTTCGGTCAGATGATGGATAATTAACAGAGATTCCATTTTGTGTAGCATCTACCAGAATATTGTACTCAAGTTTTCCATCCTGACCAAGTTCTTTGCGAATGGTTTTTTTCAGAAGATCAATATAATGTTCTTCTATCCATTCATAGAAAAAGCTGCTTGGTACCTGAATAGTGAGCACATTACCATCGAGTTTCAAAGGTTTGATCGGAGCGAACCATGTTGAAAAACTATGGTCGTCGATGTTATCCTTGATAACTTTCAGACAATTGGTCCATATCGTTTTAATATCTTTTGCCATTTTCAATCAAAGGGAATTGAATATGTTAGCGGAGTGCATTATTTTTGAAATCAAGTAATTAACAACGGTCTTGGTCATAGTAAGTATTTTCAAGTATTCGTGAGCAATTTGAGAGGGCAAAGATGAGTAAAAAAAGTTTGATAAAAAAATTTTTTTATACTTGCTTTTTAAAAATATTATTTGTATAGGCATCGACGAAAATTAAATCACCAGCAGAAGAAAAATAACAATCAATGCGCGACATACGTACACCAGCATAAGCGTTTTGAGTAATCAGCACTTGTTTGTTGTCGGAATTGAAAACTGAAACAGGTTTTGATAAGAGCGTATGGCTATGCCCGCCAAGAATAAAATCAATATTTTTACTTTGTCTGGCCAGATCATAATCGGCTGTTTGTCCATCTTCATCGGCTTTGTATCCCAAATGGGACAAACAGATAATAATGGAGCATTTTTCTTCCTTCTTCAGGAAGTAAGCCATTTCGGCAGCAGTTACCACAGGATCGCGGTATTCGGTATCGCTAAAAGTAATCTTGCTTATCAGCCCATAAGGATAAACACCGAGACCGAAAACACCGATTTTTATTTTTCCGAAAGTAAAAATCTTATATCGTTTCACCGATTTGCTGAGTCGCGGATGTTTAAAGATATAATTGGAAGAGATAAAAGGGAAAGTAGCATATTCCATGGCATCGGCCAGGCCATCAAGACCTTTGTCAAATTCATGATTACCAATGGTAGCAGCCGAATAATTCATTTCCGACATGAGTTTCATTTCAACCTCTCCACCATACATATTATAATAAGGAGTCCCTTGAAAAACATCGCCGGAATCGAAAAGCAGCACAGGATGGCCTTCGCCACGTATTTTGCTAATCAGAGCGGCACGCGCAGCCATACCTCCCATTCCCGGAAAGCGGTGATGGGTTTCGGGCAGCGGATCAATCTGACTGTGCATATCATTGGTCTGAAGAAGAATGATTTTTTTTGTTTTCTTTTCACTCCCGGCCTGCAGAACACTGGGAAGAGCCAGCGAGGCACCTGCGGCCAGCATCGTTTTCAAAAAGTCACGTCGATTACTCATACCTGATCCTCCCATCCGTTTTCGGATTAATTGTTTTTTTCTGTGCAGTAAGATCGCGTATGCCGGAAATAAAAACATCGCGCATCAGCAAACCTGTTTGCACATAACGAACATTGTCCGACAAAAAACTCAAACCATCACCACCGGTTGCAAGATAATCGGATGTGATGAGAATGTAATTTTTTTCAGCATCAACCACCTGCCCTTCTATTTCGGCGTTTGTCCATGAAGTTGCATTCAGCACCAGACGCAAACCACCAACAGGCATACCTCCCTTTTGTGCAATAATGTCAAAAAGCTTCATAAGGACACTTCCCTTCAATTCAATAATGACAATTTCATTATCAAAGGGCATTAACTGAAAAACATTTTCTATCATAATTTCGCCTCTGGGCAAAGATGAACGCAACCCGCCATTATTGAGCAACGACATCACAGGCAATGAACGCATCGAATCGTGAGATGTGCTTTTCACACGTTCAATAAGCAAATCGGAAAGAAAATTACCAAGTAAACTTTCAGGCATGCCCTTTTCAAGCATCGTTTCGCTGTACCCAATCACTTCTTTCATCGAAGAATCAAGTTGCTTGCGATAAGGAGCTATGGTTTCTACAATGGATGAATCGACTCCCAATGAATCATCCACAATCAACGAAACAGCCGTACTACTGCTCAAAACCGCAGTTTTGCACGATATCAGCACCGACGACAATAATACAACCGACCACATAAAAGCGGCCAGAATCAAAATTCTTTTATTTGTTTTCATGAAGTTCCAAATGTAAGATTTTTTATTTTTCACACTAAAAAATTAAATATTTTTTGATTTTTGAAAATTTAACACTTGAAAACGAAAAATTTAACATCTTAAGTTTTTCCTCTTTTGTCTGCAAATTTAATCGTTTTATATCTGTAATCATAAACAATTACTAAAAAATGCGCTAAAAACAGACAAGATGTGCATTTTACAAACTTACATCAGGATTTTTTATGCTTAATTCCCATATTCATCATACTAATAATATTTATTATATGCGATATATGTAAATTGTTAATATATTTACTGATTTACTTGTTGTTTTTAGTGAATTTATGGTTTATATTTGTAACTCCATTCAGAAAAAACAGTACAAGTGTTCATGAAATTTTCAAACAGATGAAACTACTCCACACTCTGTCATTCGTATTTCTCGTTTTCAGTCTGTTGTTTGCAAACAACACCGGATTGCCTGATATAGAGCGCAAAGAACTGAAAGAAACCAATCAGGAAAATCCGGAAAATGTGAAATCGAAAAGCGTTTTTGTAGCATTTCACGACAAACTGGTCTCTGTTCCTGTAGGTTATTCAGTTAACAGTCAGGTTTTATTTGGTGCCAGATTCATTCTCAATGGTGAAACCTTTCTGGCACAGGATTATTCTACCATTGAATATTTCATCAGCCCCATCAAAGGCGGAAAAATTGTCGGCACTTACTTTCCCAAATCAGAAGGATTCAATGAGTTTTCATCTGTTTACGGCAAATTTATTATCAGTGCCGATGGTAAAAACGGCAGCGATTTGTATGTTGTTGAATTTTCAAATGGGTCATTCTCCAAACCCGAACGCCTGTCGTTGAATACTGAATATAACGAATTCAATGGAATCTTCAGCAATGATGGTGAAAAAATCTATTTTACTTCCGATCGCCCCGGCGGTTTTGGCGGTCTCGATATTTACGAAATTGAACTCATCGGGAAAAACAAATGGAGCCAGCCCAAAAATCTGGGGCCGTCCATCAATACTGCTGCTGATGAACAATGCCCGTTTATGCTCAAAGACGGTATGACCTTATATTTCAGCTCAAACGGTCATGTGAGCAATGGTGATTTCGACATTTACATTGTTACGCAGGGCGATGATGGCGAATGGGGAGATCCCGACAAATTGGGTGAACCCATCAACTCCGACAAAGATGATCTGTACTATCGCATGTCGCCCGATGAAACACGTGCCGTTTATTACACTTTCGGCGAGTCGGGCGAAGGAATATACGAACTGATTTTCAATTAAATTTTCAACTTTTTTTTGAGTCATGTAATGAAAAAGACCTGGAAAAAATCCGGGTCTTTTTTTATATTATACCAAATGGAAATATAAAATAGTCAATTGTAGCAATTTCATTGAACGTTTTGTTGGCTGATGCCAGATGTTTACCTGACAAAACAGGCAGGCATCGCATATCTGCAGAAAAACCAATACCGACCACAAGATCCGCCGGCTGGCGGATCGTATATTAACAAGCATTGTCAGAAGACGAAGCTCCTTATATTCGACTCTTCCGGAGTCTCCCAAAAATATTGAACCAATTTATAAATCACTTTGGTATTATCCAAAGGAAAATCTGTATTTCAATTTATTGAAAAAAGCCCGGCAGAACCGGGCTTCAGTCTTTATCAACAAATTCTATTTCAATCGGTCCTTAAACGGTTCAAACGTCATGAAATCGGCATGATGCACAATGAACGCTTCGGTTGTACGCTTCACCATGTTGCCTTCACCTGCATGGGTGGCAATAATATGACAAACATCGGCAGGAACACCACATTGCTCAGCAAGTGAAACACCACTAAACGGATGACGCAGATATTTTCCATACATGCCCTGCACCGACTTTCCATCTTTCATTTCGTATTCAAGCAACTTACCCACATCGGCCAGAATAGCACCTGCAATCAACACATCCATATTGACCGGCAGATCGGTACGGAAAAATTCACCACATTTCAAACCGGCATCGCGGGCAATATGTACTACCGCGCGCTTATGATCCATAAAACTTACTTTCAGGTCGGGACCTGCCAGTAATGTGAAAGGAATGGTGCGCAGATCTTCTGGAGTAAGAACACTTTTCTGCAGTGCCAGCGCCCATGTGAGGGTGGTCTTTTCTTTCAGTTCAGCATCCTTTATCCAATCAAGCTCAGGCCATAACTCACGCGCCTGATCAACATATTTTTTGTCAATGGCTTCCATAATCAAATTATTTCAGTTTGGCAATAATGGCGTCGGCCATTTGTTTTGTTGAAGCAGCACCCTGATTAACAACATCCTGAGTACCTTTCATCTTAAGCATATCGTATGCACGGACTTTTCCCTCAGAAACCACCTCTTCGGTAGCTTTGCGGATGCGGTTGGCAATTTCGTTTTCATTCAGATGTTCAAGCATCAGAACCGATGAAAGAACCATTGCAATGGGATTCACAATCGATGTTTCAAAATCGGCATATTTCGGAGCTGATCCGTGGGTTGGTTCAAAAACAGCCACACCTGAATCAGGGTTGAACTGCGCCGAAGTAGCAAAGCCCAATCCGCCAATCAATCCGGCAAATGCGTCAGAAACAATGTCACCGAACATATTTTCCGAAACGATTACATGATAGTTTTCAGGATTTTTGGTCAGCCACATCATCATGGCATCGATGTTCACATCTTCGACCCAGATTCCGGGATATTCATTCTTACTCATTTCCTGAGCAATTTTGAGCATCATGCCCGAAGTTTCGCGAATAACATTTGGTTTTTCACAAAGAGTGATTTTGTCAAAACCGCGTTTTTTGGCATATTCAAAAGCAGCGCGGATAATGCGGGTAGCGAATTTTTTGGTAATAATACGGGTTGAAACAGCCAGTTCTTCGCGTGGACACCAACCAAAATTGGGTTTGAAACGCGGATGAGACATCAAAGCTTCATACACCTGATCGTTGGGGTTGGTCCACTCAATGCCGCCATACAAACCTTCTGTGTTCTGACGGAAAATCATTGCATCAACAACGGGTTCATCAACGCCACCCGTTGCATTGCGACGGACGAAATTGAGCGGATTTCCTTTCAGAGTCTGACAGGGACGCATGCAAATGTCGAGACCGAATTTCTGACGCATGGTAACAATAGGGCTGTAATACACCAAACCTTTATCGCGCAATTCAGGAGCCAATTCCGCTGCAGCTTTGTCTTTTGGTTTTGAAGTGATGGCCCCGAACAGACCAATTTTATGTTCTTCGAGAAGTTTAATGGTCCTGTCGGGCAACGGGTTTCCTTCTTTACACCAGAATTCCCAGCCGATATCGCCGGTAACATAATTTGCATCAAAGCCAGCTGCATCAAGCACTCTGATAGATTCTTCCAATACAACCTGACCAATTCCGTCGCCGGGCATGGCTACAATAGTTCTTTTTGCCATATACTTTTTATTTTAAGGATTTTCGAAGGCAAAGAAACAAAAAATTTATATTTGCACATTAATAAAAGGTGGAAAAACCAGAAAAAATCAGAAAAAGAAATCATGAATATTCTTGTTTTAAAATATCTGATTCTTATTTTGATTAACAGTGCACAATCTGTACCTGTCAAGGAAAAAATGCCATTCAAACCCAAAATGAATCCGCCAGGCACCGTTTGGCTGCGCGATAGCTTGTTTATTGATGTGGCTCCTGTGAAAAATGTCGATTACAAAGAATTCGAGTCCTTTGTACAAATTGCATACAGCAAAGAATTGCGCGATAGTCTGAAAAACATACCCTCTTATGGCATTGATATGAACTGCTTTCAGAGCTATATGCGGCTTTGCGGACCCGACAAACAAATGGCAGCCAAAATGAAAGTACCGGTAAATGCACCGCTAAGCTGGGCCATGAACATGAATGAATATTACAACAGTCCTCATTTTCGGCATTATCCGGTACTGCATATTTCGTTCATACAAGCACAGGCATTCTGCGAATGGCGCACCGATATGGTTATGCTGTTGTTTGCGGTTTCCAGCAAAAACGAAAAACAACGTACAAAATACTACACCAGAGTCCGCTATCGCATGCCTACCATAGAAGAGTGGGAATATGCCATGGAAAAATTTAAAGAAAACGTGTACACCAACATGGCTGTTTATGCAGGCGAACGCTGCGCCACCATCGAAGCCGTCCCTCAGAAAAAAAACCTGGAATTTGTTTATATTCCGCATAACATAGCTGAAATGACCACTACCGAAAAAACAGCCGTCGGCTTGTCATGGCGTGATGCAGACACAACCGACAATTATTCGAAAACCGTCTCTTATGCCGGCCCGCGCGACTGGCTGGGGTTCCGCTGCGTGTGCGAAATTGTTGAATACTGATATGAAAAAACTGCTGCCATTTATTGCCGTTAGTCTGCTGTTGATTTCGTGCGGACGCAAACACGAGGTTCCGGATAATATCAAACTTTTCCGCTACAACGAAGCCGCCGGTATCCGCTCACTCGACCCGGCCTTTGCCCGCGACCAGGCCAATATCTGGGGCGTAAACCAACTCTTCAACGGTCTGGTGCAACTCGATGATTCACTGCATGTGCAACCCTGCATTGCAAAATCATGGGAAATCTCAGACGATGGACTTGTGTACACTTTTCATTTGCGCAACGATGTCTTTTTTCATCCTTCCGAAGCATTCAATAATCAAAAACGAAAAGTTATTCCTGCCGATGTTGAGTATAGCCTTCAGCGACTGGCTGATGAAAAAACAGCTTCGCCCGGAAAATGGGTGCTCGGGAATGTGGCCTGTAAATCAGATGGGAAACTTGATATCATAGTATCAAATGATACTACAATTGCTATCCGGCTAAACAAACCCTTTGCCCCATTCCTCAGTCTGCTGTCAATGCAGTATTGCTCAGTGGTGCCGCGCGAAGCCGTTGATTTTTACGGTAAGGATTTCGGACATCATCCGGTGGGAACTGGGCCGTTTTTGTTCAAATACTGGAAAGACGGATTGAAGTTGGTGTTATTAAAAAATCCGGACTATTTCGAAACCGACAAATCGGGAAAACGACTCCCCTGCCTCGATGGCGTGGTGGTCACTTTCATTGTTGAAAAACATACAGCTTTCATGGAATTCATGCAGGGAAACTACGACATGATTTCGGGACTGGATCCAAATTACAAGGATGTCTTGCTCGATGCTGCAGGAAATCTTAAACAGGAACACAACAACAAAATGTACATGACGCGCATTCCGTATCTGAATACCGAATATCTCGGTATATCAGTTCATAAAAACGGTGGCGGTACCATTTCTGCTTTGCAGGAACAAAAAGTGCGGATGGCCATCAATTATGGTTTCGACCGCCGGAAAATGATGCGTTATCTTCGCAACAATATCGGCTATCCCGGCATTTATGGCATGATTCCACCCGGACTGGCCGGTTATGCCGAAGACAGCACTTTCTGCTTCGAGTACAATCCGGCAAAATCGAAGCAATTGCTCGCCGAAGCCGGATTTGCGGACGGCAAAGGACTGCCTGAAATTTTGCTGCAAACAACAGCTACTTATCAGGATCTGTGCGAATACATTCAGCAACAGCTGGCGGAAATAAATATAAAAGTGAAACTCGACGTGGTGCCACCCGCTACACTGCGCGAAATGGTATCGCAGTCAAAAAGCGGATTCTTCCGCGCCAGCTGGATTGCCGATTATCCCGATGCTGAAAATTACATGAGTCTTTTTTACTCCAAAAACGAAGTGCCCAACGGGCCCAACTACACCCACTTCGCAAACACTGAATTCGACCGGCTTTACGAGCAATCCGTCAGTGAACCGGACGCGAAAATCCGAGCTGACCTGTATGCAAAAATGAACCGGATTCTGATGGAACAATCGCCGGTTGTGGTGCTGTATTACGATATGGCGGTCCGCTTTGTCAGTAACCGCATCAAAGGCCTGGAGCCGAATGCGATGAATCTGCTGAATCTGAAATATGTTGTGAAGGAATAAAAAAAAGTGTGATTGCTCTCGCTTTCACACTCTCTCTAATTCAAAATCTTAATCACTCTCTCACTCATTCCCACACTCACTCTCGCACTTGTTCAAAATCTTAATCTCACTTCCGCTCTCGCTCTCATTCTCACTCTGTCTTTCGTGGTCCCACCAGGACTTGAACCTGGGACCTACTGATTATGAGTCAGTTGCTCTAACCAACTGAGCTATAGGACCAATTTGGGAATGCAAAGATAAAAAAATCTGATAAATACTTTCAAAAAAATTAGTGGTTCCACCAGGACTTGAACTCAGTAAACACAGATTATCATCGATCTGGGAAAAATTTAAAATATTTTATCCATTGGCTTTTTAGGATTATTGTTTTTCTGTTTGCGTGCTTCATTTTTCTTCGATTTCACATAAACCAGTTTGATAAATGATTTATCAGTAACCCGCTCGTCAATTTCAAAATAATCTTTGAGTGATTTGATCAAAGGTGTCAGTTTATCAAACCCATAGTTGCGTGGGTCAAAATCCGGTTTCTTTTTAATGAGTAAGCTGCCAACATCGCCCAGAAATGCCCATTCATCTTCATCGGCAATATCATCAACCGATGACCGGATCAAAGAAACCGTTTCGTGGTCAACTTTCTGAATGCCATCGGGAACAAGCATTTTATTTTTTGCCAATGGCTGTGTTTGAGCCGATTCAGGCAGTGGTGCTGTTTTTAGAATTTCAAGATAAATAAATTTATCGCAGGCAACAATAAATGGATCCGGCGTCTTTTTCTCTCCGAAACCAAAAACTTTCATGCCCGATTCACGCAGACGAATAGCCAGCCGGGTAAAGTCGCTATCGCTCGAAACAATGCAAAAACCATCAACACGGCCTGTATAAAGAATGTCCATGGCATCGATAATCATGGCCGAATCCGTGGCGTTTTTTCCCGAAGTATAGCCATATTGCTGTATGGGTGTAATGGCACTTTCGAGCAACACACTTTTCCATCCGGCCAGATTGGGGCGTGTCCAGTCACCATAAATGCGCTTAAAAGTTGGCACTCCGTATTTGGCTATCTCTTCCATCAGCCCTTTTACATTGGCAAACGGCACATTGTCGGCATCGATGATGACAGCCAGCTTCAAATCGTTTTTTGGTTCCATGAATTGCTTTTTACAACGACATTCTTTTCAAAGATACGGAATTTTATGATGTAATTAAAAAGTCTGCACTGACGCGGTTAGAAAACACATAGCACGGATTACAAATCAGCGCTATGTGTTTTGGTTGCAGCACTGGCGCGGTTCCGATGACTCTTATTAAACTGTACACTGGCGCGATTCCGATAAATATCGGAATGTACACTGGTGCTATAAAAAAGTCTGCACTGGCGCGGATTTGCAACCGAGACAGTGTCCCATTTCATTTCATTTCCTATCTTTGCTCAACTCAAAAAATTAATTCTCATGTCGGTGCGACGACTTTTTGTTGGTTTGATCATTTTCTGTATTTCCGCCACAGCACTGGCGCAGACGCGGTCGTTGTCGGCAGCATTCGGTTATGGATTTACATCGCCACACCACCCCGACATGTGGAATTACATTACCGGACACGCACATCAATGCCACATTCAGTATCTGACACCGCGCGACACAAGCAATCATCGGGGAGGTCATACATTAAAAGTAATTGATCTTTGTTTTATTAATCCCGGAAACCCTGATACCATGGGCTATTCCATCGGGTTGAGTCCGCAGTTTCATTTTCCGCTGAACAAAAAACGCCGAAGCTTTTTTGTGCTGGGATGCGGCCTCGAATACAATACTAAAACCTATACCGAAGAAAATTGTTCCTTCAATGCCATCGGCTCGCATTTAAATGCCTTGATTGTACTTGGCTATAAGCACGTGTTTGAACTCACTCCCAGCTGGAAATTGAAAACGGAATTTCTGTTTACTCATTTTTCGAACGGTGCAACCAAAGCCCCCAATCTGGGTCTGAATGTACCAACACTCAACCTGGGTTTCGATTACAGCTGGAATATGTCGGACGAAAAAAAATCGAAAAAAAAATTACAACCTGATATCCAATCAGGTCGCTGGCAATTCGTCGGTACCGGATCGTGGAAGCAGGTAAAACACGAAGGGAAAATTTCACCAGCTTTTTGCATTTCCGGTGAAAAGTTTTTCCCGCAAACAAAAAAATCTTCATTTGGTTTTGGTTCTGATTTAATTCTGGATTACAGCATGAATAACCGGCTGACAGAATTCAGTGATACCATTGTTCCGTTTTCGAACAATATAAAAATAGCTCTGAAAGCCATGTGGACTGTTCCGATTGGCCGCCTGCAGATTCATCTTCAGGCCGGTTCGTATCTGAAAAACAGCAACTTTAAAAAAGAATTTGCTTTTGAACGTCTGGCGCTGCGCTATTTTATTACCGATCATTTCGGTCTGAACGTAGCTCTGCGCGCACATTTTGCCAAAGCCGACGCGATTGAATTCGGTGCTGTGTATCGTATTCCCAGCAAACCTGTTATCTTTCACCCGAGTATCTTTTAACTTTCAATTTATATCTTTGCACTCAATGAAATACGCTGTCTGCGACATAGAGACAACCTAAAAAAATAATCGTATGTGTATTTTGAAAATGATCAGGTATTCATCAACTGAACAATTTCTGCCCTGAGTTTCATTAAATCA
Source organism: Bacteroidales bacterium (assembly GCA_035390965.1). Classification (GTDB taxonomy): domain Bacteria; phylum Bacteroidota; class Bacteroidia; order Bacteroidales; family DTU049; genus GWF2-43-63. Next base: position 22,549 of record DAOPKE010000018.1, read on the forward strand.
TTTGAAACAATAGCCCAGATAATATCTTCAGAAACGGAATCATAACCATGGATAATTCGGTTTCTGGTATCAACAATTTTTCGCGCATTCGTTATATCAATCACCGGATTAACAATCAGAATCCGGTTCACTGCTTCTCCAACAATTTCAATATTTCTCTCAATGGCTTTTCTGGTCTTTAAATCTTTTCTGAATTCATGATAATTTCTTTTTTCCGGAAGAAACTCATAAATTTCATCAATAGACTTAAGAATATCTTCAAGCCACGTCTGAATCGCGTTTTCCATAAATAAAAACTTTGGTGCGATCAATTTCAGATTTAAGAAACCGATTCCGGATTGCCTTGCTTTCCAGCAAATCTATTTGCCTTTTCAACAAATCCTCCAGGTTGAATTTTAAATTGAAATACTTTTCTGAATAAGATATAGGATCATTATCATCAATGTCAACAATGAAATCAATATCGCTTTGCGCATCGAATCGTTCAGTGTTTACCGAACCAAATGAATAAAGCGATCGTACACTGTTCAATTCACAGAGTAGATTTATCTGATCAATATGCTGACTGATGATATTCATACTTTACAAAGATAGTATTTTTTTTACCGTTTATCAAATGATAAAAAAATCGCTCTGGATAACAATTCGAATTTACTATCTTTGCACTCAATGAAATACGCTGTCTGCGACATAGAGACAACCGGGGGGAACAATCGCGCAGGAAAAATTACGGAAATTGCCATTTTTCTGTTGGAAGATGGAGAAATTATTGACGAATTCTCATCGCTGATTAATCCCGAAAGGCCCATTCCGCCTTTTATTACGCAATTGACCGGCATTACCGATGCCATGGTGGAAGATGCGCCGAAGTTTTACGAAGTCGCTGCGCGCATTGTCGAAATCACCAAAGACGCCGTTTTTGTTGCACATAACGTAAGCTTCGATTACAATTTCATTGTGACCGAATTTGCACGGCTGGGTTATGCTTTCCAGCGCGATAAATTCTGTACCCTGGCCAACAGCCGCAAGCTGATTCCTGGCCACGCCTCGTACAGTCTCGGAAATCTCTGTGCCGATCTGAATATTCAGCTTATCGACCGGCACCGCGCTACAGGCGATGCCCGCGCTACCGTCGATTTATTCCGCATGCTCGATGAAATCGGAATTCCCGACAGCCCGAAAGTGCTGCAGACAAAACTAAAACTTCATCCGGCACTCATGCTGACACGCTTCAGGGAAATACCTGAAACCACCGGCGTGTATTATTTTTTCAACGATAAAGACGATCTGATTTATATAGGCAAAAGCACCAATCTGCATCGCCGTGTACTTGATCATTTCTACAACAAAAAAGCAGTGCGCGATCTGCGTATGCAGGAACTTACCGCACGCGTCGAATACGAAGAAACCGGCAGCGAACTCATTGCACTGCTGAAGGAATCGCACGAAATAAAACTCAACAAGCCATTGTTCAATCGTGCCGGACGCCGCTCTCTGTCTCGCTTCGGGTTATATGACTGCGAAGACAACAATGGCTATCTGAATTTTTATATCGATGCTACACAGCATCAGAAAAAAGCATTTCCACTGCGCGCTTTTTCGGATAAAGACTCGGCACTAAGCTATCTCGACCGCATCATCAAGCGCTATCACCTTTGTCAAAAGCTTTGCGGAATCTACGATAGCGAAGGTCCGTGTTTTCATTATCAGATTAAAAAATGCAGGGGCGCCTGTGTTGGAAAGGAATCACCTGAAGAATACAACGAACGCGCCTATCAGGCACTCGATGATATTCAGATGAAAAATGAAACTTTTCTGATTTCGGAAGGACATGCGGTGATGGATAAAAAACCTTTTGTGTTGGTTGAAAACGGCACCTATAAAGGATATGGCTACCTGCCCGAAAACGAGAGTCTGAGCAGTGTTGAAGAATGCTACATGCATATTCAGAAACCCGCCATCATTGATAAAGACGCGCATTCCATCATTCAATCGTTTATGCGGCTGAAGAAATTTAAAATGGTGCGGTTTTAAAATAAAAAATCCCTCGCAGTGTTTAAAACCTAACGAGGGATTATTAAAAATGAAAAACAATTAGTCTTTCAACAATTTCACTTTTACTGCCACATCTTCACCTTTTTCATTTTTGGCAATTTCGAACATAACCTCATCACCGGGTTTCAATTCAGTCATGTCTGTTTCAACAAGTGTATGGAAGTGAAAAAAGAGGTTATTGGGCGGATATTTGATAAAACCATATCCATTCTTAAGCGACAAAATGCTTGAAGTTCTTTCAATGCCATCGCCCTGCAGTTCAATAAAATCTTCACTTTCAAAAAGGTCAAAATCCTTCTTTTCAGATCTGGGGACAAACAATCCATTGATAGTGGGATTGGATATGAAATCCGGATCTTCGATAAGGTCGTGCATTGCCACCGGATAAGTTACTTCGCGAAGCAAATCCTGAGAGGTACGGGTCATTTTCTGCTGTCCGAAATCATCCACAAACTCAAAATCCCAGCTAACAAGCATGACTTTGGTTCCAAGAGCATTTACCTTTCGCACAAGCGGAACATAATCGCCATCACTGGCAATAAGCACCATGACATCGAAACGATGCGCCAGATTCAGATCATAGGCATCCAGGGCAAGCCATACATCAATACCTTTTTCCATTTTAACGCCTTGAACGGTTCGGACAGGAAAATAATGCGTAGTGATTCCTTCCGACATGAGAATGTCATCAAAAAGACGATCAAAATAGAGCTGATTTCCTTTCATGCTGGCCTCTTTTGCGCCGGGTCGGCTGCGGAAATAATGAGCATCGACAATCTGACAATACTGTGGGTCAATGCCCTCTTCCTGACCAACGTACTGACGAATGAATGTGTGAAGTCCACTAATGCTGATTCTGCTCTGACGGTTGTGCACGTAATTGTAGTAATTGCTGACATGTAGAAAATAATTCCCGTCGTAGAATACGCCAATACGTGTTAAATTTGTCTTACGATCCTGATTCATAGTAATGTTTATTTTAAATATTTAATTGCGAGTGCAAATGTAAAAGAATTATTATTAAATTTACAAGCAGAAATCTGTATTTTATCATTTTCCGACTCAATAACACTATTTTAACTCTTGGAGTATGATTGAAATAGTAAAGGGTGACATCACCAAACTGGGAGCAGAATGCATTGTAAATGCAGCAAATACAAGTCTGCTGGGCGGTGGAGGCGTTGATGGCGCCATTCATCGTGCGGCCGGACCACAATTGCATGAATTCTGCAAAAAACTCAAAGGGGCTCAAACCGGTGAAGCCAAGATTACACCAGGTTTCCGGCTACCTGCCAAATATGTGATTCACACACCCGGACCCATTTGGCGCGGAGGTACACACAATGAACCGGAACTGCTGCGGCTCTGTTATTTCAATTCAATGCAACTTGCATTAAAAAACAAAATAGCCACTCTCGCCTTCCCTTCCATCAGCACCGGCGTATATGGTTTTCCATTCGACCTCGCAGCAAGAATTGCTATCAGTACAATTCATGATTTTATCAGTAAAAATCCCGCTGCCCCCGATGTTTTTCTGGTTGCATTTTCAGAAAGCGATTTCGATACCCTGAAAAAAATTTACAGCGAGATGCTTTAGAACTAAAAACCCTCGCAGGGTTTCAAACCCGACAAGAGTTCATAACGCAATTATTTTCTACAAAACTCGTTGCTCATTCTATTAAAAATCCGTAGGTTTGCTTTAGTAAAAAACGACTATGAAAAAATCACGTAAAATATTTCTCATCGCGCTGGCGGTGATAGTTCTGGGTATCGGCGGCACCGCTGCATATTTTTATTTCAAAACCAGTCCCATGCGTGCCATATGGAACTATGTTCCTCAGGATGCAGTGTATATCATTGAAACAGACAACCTGACCAAAGGATGGAACACCTTGGCCGAAAGCAACATGTGGCAGCATCTGATAAGCGATCCATTGTTTGAGGATATTTCGCAAAGCGCATTCACCCTCGATTCGCTGATCCGCGGTGATGAAACGATGGATATGCTTTTTGCCGATCGCCCATTGCTGGTTACCTGCCATTTACTCCCCAATCAGGATTTCGATTTTCTGTTTCTCATCGATCTCAAACAAGCCGGCAAATTTGCTTTTATCAAGGATTACGTAGGTGGCATTGTTGGCACTTTCGGCTACGAAATGACACGTGAAAAATTTGAAGATACCGATATTCTTATTATTTCGGACAAAACGAGTGACGATATTTTTTATGTCTCTGTCATCGACAATGTTTTCATGGCTTCGTACAACAAAAGTCTTGTGCAAAATTCCATTACATCGGCCAAAACACCCGACCAGTGGAAAAACAATACGGCATTTCAATCGGTCGTCAGCTCCACTTCGGGCAATAATCTGTTCCGCTTTTACGTAAATTACCATTTCATGGCTCCATACATTGGTTATTATCTTTCAGATGAACAGGAATTGCTTGATGAACTGAAGCGAATTTTCAACTACTCTGCATTCAATATCAATCTCGAAAGTGAAAGGTTAAGTTTCAGCGGAAGCACCATTCTGAAAGATTCTGCCGAAAGCTACATTCACATGCTAAGTGGCATTGAACGCGGCCCATTGCAGGCATACCGAATCATTCCGTCCGATTACGCACTGTATCTTTCTGTTTCTTTTGACGATTATATGGATTTATTCAATAATCTTAAATCGGAGTTTACTTTTAAAGATTCAGCCGGCGCCGAATCATATGAAAAAACGCTGAAAAAAATGGAAAAGCTTTTTGGAATCAATCTCGAGGAAGATTTTTTCTCGTGGATCGGTACCGAAATCGCCATGCTGAAACTGCCACCGACACCCAATGCGCGCGAAAACGACATGGTAGCCATCATTCATACCAAAGACATTGAACTGGCCATGAACGGAATGGAAAAAATAGTAAAAAAGGTAAAAAACCGCACTCCGATTAAGATTGATGATTCTGAATACAAGAATTTCAAAATTCATTACTTCGGGATGAACGGCTTTTTCAAAATGTTTTTCGGTAAAATGTTCGCAAAACTTGAAAAACCATACTATGTTTTTATGGATGATTTTGTTGTTTTCAGCAATTCGCCCAGCAATCTGATGGATATGATAGATGCATACGAAAAAGGGCGGCTGCTGGCCAATGATGAAGAGTTTATGAATTTCTTCGGACAGTTTGACGACGAAGCCAATGTATCTGTTTTCTTGCAGGGACCGAAAATTTACAGCCATCTGTATTATTACGCTAAAAAAGATCAGAAAGCCAATATACGCCAGAGTCGCGAAATACTTGCATCGTTCCACAATATCGGCTTTCAGCTCAGCAGCAAAAAAAAGGGCTTTTTCAGCAATACACTCATTGTGGAACATAGTGCCGACGCATTGTTTGCTGCAGAACTTGAAGAAATAGAAAACAGCGCCGAAGAATTGTACGCAAGTGAATTTGACTCGCTGCTAGCCATTGAGCTTCCTGATGAATTTGACAATGGCAAAACATGCAGGATTTATTACGAAGACGACAGCACGCAGATTAAAGCAGAAGGACGTATTGTTGATGGCAGCCGCGAAGGAATGTGGCGCTATTATTACAAAAGCGGCGAAATATGGGGGAGTTTAATGTTTGAAGAAGATGAACCCATTGGTAAAGGCATACTGTATTATGACGAAGAAGATGGTGGAACCAAGGCGCAAACTGAATTTGAAGATGGTAAAATTGAAGGAACCTATCTGGAATATTACAGCAATGGTGAATCAAAAACCAGCATCGAATATTCGGAAGGCAAACCCGATGGTGAAGCAAAGTTCTATTACGACTCCGGAAGCATCAAAATTGAAGGGGAATACAAAGTAGGTTTAAAAAAGGGGAAATGGCGCCATTATACCGAAACCGGAGATTTGATGGACAAGGAGAAATGGAAAAAAGACCAGAAAAAAATCAAAAACGCAAAATAAGCACACATAATCATGTTGACTTTCCTGATTTCTGTAGTGGTTCTTATTGCAGGTTATCTGGTATATGGCCTGTTGATGGAAAAAGTTTTCGGAGTTGACAAAAACCGCTCTACACCTGCCTTTACAAAACAGGATGGTGTTGATTATGTGCCATTACCATGGTATAAAATCTATCTTATTCAGTTTCTGAATATCGCAGGACTTGGGCCTATTTTCGGCGCTATTGCAGGTGCCATGTGGGGGCCTTCGGCCTTTTTATGGATTGTTTTCGGCTCCATTTTCGGTGGCGCTGTACATGATTATATGTCGGGCATGATGAGTCTGCGCCTCGATGGACTCAGTCTGCCAGAAATCATTGGAAAATATCTCGGAAAACCCATGATGCAATTCATGCGTGCATTCACTGTCATGCTGATGATTCTGGTAGGCGCCGTATTTATTATGGGACCTGCCGAAATTCTGGCAGGAATGACTGCAGAGTCTTTCAGTATTGGGAATCTGGATATTTCGCTAAACCTTACTTTCTGGGCAATTGTCGTGTTTGTGTATTATTTTCTGGCTACCATGCTTCCGATTGATAAACTGATTGGCAGAATTTATCCGCTTTTCGGTTTTGCGCTGATTTTTATGGCTCTTGCAATCATCGGAGCCATTCTTTTTGGCGACTATCATATTCCCGAAATCACAGGCAATCTCTACAATCAGCATGCAAAAGGCGATGCCATGCCCATTTTTCCGATGATGTTCATTTCAATTGCATGCGGAGCCATTTCCGGTTTTCATGCAACACAAAGTCCTCTCATGGCACGATGTATTAAAAATGAAAAATATGGTCGCAGGATTTTTTACGGTGCCATGATAACGGAAGGAATTCTTGCCCTAATCTGGGCAGCCGCTGCCATGGCATTTTTTGGAGGCGTGGAGCAATTAAACAATACAATGCTGGCTCAAAAAAGCAATGCCGCATGGGTCGTGAACGAAATAAGCAACACGCTGCTGGGGCGCTTTGGGGCTGTGCTTGCCATTCTTGGTGTTGTGGCTGCACCCATCACTTCCGGCGATACCGCTTTCCGCAGCGCACGGCTGATTGTAGCCGACTTTCTTCATCTAAGCCAAAAAAAGATCTTTCACCGGCTCTTTATTGCAGCCCCTTTGTTTTTGGGGGGCTTTGTCCTGACTCAGATTGACTTTGGTGTCATCTGGCGTTACATGGCGTGGAGCAATCAAACATTGGCTACTATTACTCTATGGGCCATTACAGTATATCTCGTGCTTGATAAAAAACCCTGGATTGTTTCTTTTATTCCTGCCGCTTTTATGACCATGGTCACATCTTCTTACATTTTCTTTGCGCCGGAAGGGCTGCAGTTATCTTATCATCTTTCTGCAAGTATCGGAGCAGGAATTACACTCATCGTGCTCATGCTTTTTTTCATTTGGCTCAATCATGCTCGAAAAAAGTCAGCGCCAAAGTTATAGCACCTCTCCTTTAGCTGAATGCATCCTGTTTTTATGAAGTTTCGTTTTTTCAAGGATTGTTATCTGTCAAGTTTTTTTCATCAATTGAAAAAACTTTTCTAATTTAGCCACGTTTAAATACATAAACTGAATAAAAATGAAGAAATTCATCTTTCTGTTACTTCTCCTCCCGGTCGTTTTTCTTACTTCCTGTGATAAAAACAGCCAGATTCTTGTCTTCAAGAAAGATATTACCTACAAGGTAAAAGGAACTGCCACCGAAATTCTGGTAACCTATACGAATGACAAAGGAGAAACTACACTGACAGGACTTTCAACAGGAACCATTCCCTGGAGTTATGAATTCAGTGCAAAACCTGATACATACGTATATCTTCAGGCAAAAAACGCCACCGATACAGGCACCGTAGAAGTTCAGATTCTGCAGCGCGATGCTGTGCTGGCTTCAGATGAAAACGATCTGCCCTTTGGAGCTGCGACCTGCAGCAGTTTCGTAAAATAAATCAGAATTCAACCTTAATGGTTGTACCTTTTTCATTCGAATCTATCTGATATCGGCCACCGAGTTGGTTTTCGGCAAGCATGGCCACCATCGATAACCCGAGCGACTTTTCTTTGTTTTGCAACAGAGCTGCCGGAATACCCGGTCCCTGATCACTGATGACCAATTCATGTTTGCTGCCCTGATTTTTGAAAACAATGCTCAGCTGCACATTTCCATCGGAGCCAATACCATATCTGATGCTGTTTGATAAAAGTTCGGATACAATCAATCCCAGCGGTACCACTTCATCAATTGTTGCATTAAGCTCATCAGAATCAATGGTGTATTTCACCCTGCTGAGCGTATCAAATTGCTCAATTGAATTTATAACAATGGTTTTCAGATAATTTCTGAAATCAATATCCTTGAAATCGGTGCTAAAATAAAAATCTTCGTGTGCAGTGGCAATCGCCATAATTTTCTGAATAATATCCCTGAAAGTCTGCAGAATCTTTTCATTATCATAGGTTCCGGCATACATTTTCAACATGGACAAAACCAGCTGCAGATTATTTTTGATGCGGTGGTGCACTTCCATAATCAAGCGCTCCCGCTCACGAAGTGCCATTGTTATAAATTCTTCGTGTTTTTTGCGTTCTGTAATATCACGTGCGATGCCAAACACCTCTATCGGGTTACCGTCTTTGTATCGTAAAAAACTATTGATTTCGAGAATCATTTTTTCCTTGGTGCGGGTAAATGCCGTAACCTCATAAGTTGAGTGTTCAGTGGCATGACTCAATTTAAGCTTTATCTGTTCCTCGGCTCGTTTGTAGCTATCGTGAGAAATAAAATCGCTCATGTTTTTATCCTTCAGATCCTGAAAACGATATCCAAGCCATTTTTCAGCCACAGGATTTACTGATGTGAAATTGCCCTGAAAATCCATGGTGTAGATAAGGTCGCTGGTATTGTTGTATATGTCAAGAAAGCGCTCACGGGTAATTTCCAGTTCCTGCTCTTTCACTTTTATTTCAGTAACATCTTCAGCAATAATCAATACATATTTCGATTTTCCCGATTCATCTGGTATGATGCTGATCTTCACTTTGAAACTATGCAGCACCCCATCGGGAAAAGCATACTGATATTCTGTAAACAATGGCTCACGTGTCTGCATAACCTGTTTAACTGCATCTGCAATGCCCAGTATATTGGCCATATTGTTTTTCAGAAGATTGGTTTCCTGTTGCTTATCAATATATGACAACCCGAAAATCCTGAGAAACGACGGATTCATTTCCAATATTTCGCCCTCAACGTCACAAATCATAAATCCAATAGGTGCATTATCAAAAAGCGATTTGAATTTAATTTCATTTTCAACCACCGCTCTCGCTTTATTCTTCAGTTCTGTAACATCGACCATGGATCCAGTGATGCGCTCTTCAGGGTTGCCCTTGTCAACAATGGTTGCAGTAACAATGGTGTTGAAAACCTTTCCGTCAGGTAGTCTGATGTCTATATCAAAATTATCGACACGACCGGTGGATAATATTTCTTTGACATAGGCATCGCGCTGCAAAGGATTCTGGTATAAAGTCAGAATATTGGTTCCAATCAGTGTGGCCGGATTAATATTGGTATAGTGGTATAAAGAAGGACTGATTTCAAGGATGGTTCCGTCCAGTTTAATTTCAAAATAAACGTTCTGAATGTAATTGAAAATGCGTTGGTATTTTTGTTCATTTTTTTTCACAGTTTCCAGAATCTGTAATTCTGCCTTTCGGGAATGCAGAATAAAAATAAAAGAAGTGATGGTTGTGTCTGTAGCTTTAACCGGAATAATCCGCCCGCTCGAATACTCGGCAAGTGCAGGTAAATTCCTGAAAACATTCTGCGAGACATCCATCAAAACCTCGCTGCCTTGTTTTAACTGATCAATATCTTTAATTCCCAGCACATTGATGAATTCAGGATCAAACAAATGCGGTGATTTATACAATTTAAACAATGCGTTGAAAGAATTATTGGCTTTAATAAGATGCCCATCACTCGAAAAAAGACCGAATGCCAGATCTGTTGCGTCAAAGACCGAAGTCATATGGCGATTCAACTGATCGCATCGCTGAAAATTGAATAACAAAATATAAAATTGTCTTGCCAGCCGGATCATCCTGTCAATCTCAATGAATTTTACTTCGGGCAAACAATCGCACAACGCCATAGAAATAGTTGCAATGATTTTGTTTCCATCACTGATGGGGTAACCATAGAAATAATGCAGATTGATGAATTCTTCAACAGCCGGACATGCTTCTTCCGGAATGGATTTATGCACAAAATGATACAACGATTCTATCTGCTGCAGACGATCTTCGAACATGGGAGATATATCATCAAGACTGTTTTTCATGTCAAAAGTCAATTGACCTGATTCAGCCATTTTTCTGACTTTATCCAGCAGATCAGAGCTTCCATCCATCGATACAGAATGAAACTCCGTATTTTCATTGTTGCAAAGCGAAATAACAGTAACAGCATGTTCCTGCCCGATAACCGAATATAAAAAAGCAGTTAAAAAATCAGAAAGACTCTGAATATCTTTAAATGTCGAAAACCCTTCAAGCAGTTCGACATAACGGTCATGATGCTTTTTGCCAAATTGCCGGAGTTGCACTGCATCGAGATGTTCAATGATTTTTTTTGCAGAGACATCGGCATCACCTGCATCTTCAAGAAACTTATAAATATCTTCTACTGATGAATTCATAAAAGTATAATTTATTATCTTTGACCAACCTTTGATACAAGAGATACACAAAGGTAAAACCTGTAAATTAAAAAAATGTCAATAATTCTTAAAAACGCCAACTATTACGACTTCAGGCAAGATAAGATACTGTTTACCAATATCTTAGTAGAAAGTGAGAGTAAAAAGAAACTCACAATCAGTTCTGATGTCAATGATTTGCTTGATAATCAGACAGATGTCAGAATTATCGATTGTTTTGGAAAACTGGTGATGCACTCATTTGTCAATGCGCATCATCACAGCTATGTCAGTTTGACCAGAACGCACAAACTGACGAATACTGACGATTTCGAATTTCGATTAAAAACCGGAGCATGGAAGATCGATCAGTTTCTCGATGCCGATGTTTTGGAGGCCTGTGCCCTTTATTCGGCCATAGAATCGCTGAAAAATGGTGTTACCTGCGTGATTGAGCATCACTCAAGCCAAAACTACATCAAGGGTTCACTCGAAACCATTGAAAAGGCCTTTAAAAAAGTAGGACTGCAATTTTTACCATGTTTTGAAATCAGCGATCGTAAAAGTTATTCGGCATCGGACGAAGCGCTGGATTATACCGACAGCTGGCTTTCGGGACATGCAGGTCTGGTAGGACTGCATGCAAGTTTTACCGTTGGATCGACAACACTAAAAAATGCGGTCGATATGGCCAATAAGCATAAAACCGGAATTCACATTCATGTGGCCGAAAGCACCATCGATCAGGAGCAAAGTCTTAAGGAATACGGAGTTACTGTAGTTGAACGCCTATATGATGCAGGAGTGCTTGAAAATACAAAAACGGTGCTGGCACATGCCATTCATCTGAGCAATGAAGAAGCAGAATTAATCAACAAAAGCGGCGTATTTGTAGTCGAAAACATGGAAAGTAATTTGCGCAGCAATGTAGGTTTTTTCAATTCAGAAGGCATTGGTGATAATATTATGCTTGGAACCGATGGACTGCACGGCAACATGCTGCGAAGCGCCAAAATGGCATTTCTGGCCGGACAGGGCTTCGACCATATCGATCCCTCCATCGCCATTCAGCGTCTTCGAGCCGGAAATGATTATTTTCTCAAAAACAAAATCTGTGGCGATGCCGACAACAATCTGCTGGTTTTCGATTATCCGTCGCCCGAAGAAGTAACACCCTCCAATATGGCCATGCACATGATTTTTGGAATGGAAAGCAAACATATTTCGCATGTCATTTCAAATGGAAATCTTGTGGTCGAAAACGGCCGCCTGACAATGGTAAACGAAGATGATATTATACCTTTTATCAGGCAAATGACAAGAAAACTGATCAAACAACTCGAAAAATCAAAGTAATGATGTTCAAATCAATGAGATTTGTTACGGGCCTGGTTTTGTTCCTTGCCCTTTGTTTGTTTTCCGGAAACCTTGTAAATGCTCAGATCGTCTCTCCTGAAGAAGCAAACACCGTGGCTGCCAATTTTGCTACACAACGTCTTGGCAACAACTTCGCCCCTTATTTTTCAGAATTTTATACCGCGGAGTATAACGGGCAGACAACCTATTATGTTTTCAATCTTTTTCCGGAGGGATTTGTGATTGTCTCTGCCAATAAAAATGTTGTTCCCATATTGGCTTTTTCACCCGAAAACAACTGCCCGAAGAATCATTCAATTCCGGCGCTGAGTGCGTTGCTCGGAAATTATTCGAAACAGATTTCTGAAACTTCAGAATTGAAAAATTATCGGAATCCGGAAAATCAGCAGCTGTGGTCCGATTATCTGCAGGGTGTCATCAAAAGCCCGAAAGGACAGGTTGAACCGCTGCTGACAACAACCTGGGATCAGCCAACCTATTACAATGAATTCTGTCCTGCCGACCCCGATGGCCCCGATGACAAATGTGTGACTGGTTGCGTTGCCACAGCACTCGGACAATTGGTGAATTATTTTCGATGGCCATATTCAGGCACTGGATCCTACACCAGCGAAGACACTGTATATGGTTCGCTTACAGTTAACTATGCTGCTGCTCATTACGATTTCAACGAAATGGCCATAGACCTTACCCGCAGTAACCCTGAAACGGCAGAACTTATCTACAATATAGGAGTTGGCGTCGATATGCACTACGGCCCCGACGGAAGCGGCATGAACAACCACAAGGCCGCACACGTTTTAAAAACATTTTTCAAATATGCCGATTCAACCCAATATATTTTCCGGGATTCGGTTTCGCTCAACTGGGACAGCGTGATCATAAGCCACCTTGAACGTGGAATACCCATGTACTATGCGGGCTGGGGCGACACCATCTATATGAGCGGACATGCATTTGTTGTGGATGGCTATCAGGACACCTGCTATTTTCATATCAACTGGGGCTGGGGTGGCAGCTCCGATGCCTATTTCTACACCAGCGATCTGTCACCCGGATACAATTTCAACCTGATGCAGGAATTGGTCATCAACATGTATCCCGATGGGCCGTATCCGTATTACTGCAACGGAACCGACACCGTCAGCTCGCGCGATGGCACCATCGACGATGGCTCTGGCCCTTTGTTTGGCTATCGCAACAATACCGACTGTTCATGGCTGATTGCGCCCGACGACAGCATCAGCAGCATTGAGCTGTCATTTCTGCGTTTCGACACAGAAACAGGTAATGATATATTGACAATATATGACGGTGAAAATACTTCAGCACCTGTACTTGGCTCATACAGCGGTTCTTCAATCCCTGCAACCATTGAATCATCCGGAAGCCGGGTTTTTATGACATTTACAAGCAATGGCAGTGACAGCGCCGGCGGATTTCTGGTTTCGTACAAAATCAATACTCCATACACTTTCTGCGATGCCCTGACAATCATTACAGCTGAGTCTGATTCCATCGAAGATGGTTCTGGTCAATATCTGTATCATGGCAATAATTTCTGCCGATGGAAGATTCAACCAACTTCAACAGAACCCGTATTGCTTACCTTTTCGGAATTTGATCTTGATTCGACCGATTATGTAAAAGTAACCGATCATACCAGTGGTGCGGTGTTGGGCGAATTCAAAGGCAATCAGCTGCCTCCGGTTTTGTATTCCGGCAACGGAACCATGACCATTACACTGAAAACCACAGCCACAGCGCATGCGCAGGGATTCAAATGCAACTATCGCACATCGCCGGTTTCAGTTGCTGATATCAGTAAACCAGATATAATGCTGTTTCCAAATCCTGCAAAAGATTTTATTACCATCGCCGGCGCTGAATATGATTGCGAAGTGATCGTTTTCGATTTGCACGGGCGCCGCGTATATTCTAGTATTCAGCAAGCACAAGGCGGTTACATTGTAGTGCCGGTTCATCAACTGAGCAATGGCATGTATTTGCTCTCCATTAGCAATAAAACGGGAATACACTCATTGAAATTTTTCAGGGAATAGAAAATGAAAAACATTATTGTAGTTGGTGATCGGGTGCTGATCAAGCCGAAAAAAGAATCGGAACAAACGCGTTCGGGGCTCTATCTCCCACCCGGCTATTCGCAGAAAGAGCTGCTGCAGGAAGGGTATGTCATTCAGGTTGGGCCTGGTTATCCGATCCCTTCCGAAGAAATAGATGAGCCATGGAAATCGGGCACCGGAGAGAACATACGCTACATCCCGCTGCAGGCACGACAAGGCGATCTGGCTATCTTTCTGCAGAAAAATGCAGTCGAGGTCATGATCGAAGATGAAAAATATTTCATTGTACCGCAGAATGCCATTTTGCTGCTGCAGAGAGAAGATTAAATGAAACCTTAGCTTTTTTCAGCTGTAAATTATTGACAATATTTCAGATAAAATATTATCACGTAAATCAACGTTATTGTTGGTATGAAAAAAAATATATTCCTGATTTTAATTCTTCTTTACACATCGGCCACAGCACAGCATATGCGAATTCCGGACGGGACCTGGGTTTCGGACACTGTCTGCAAAACATATCTGAATGACACACTTTTATGTGATGATTGCTGCGAAACGTATATTAATCCGTTTACATTTACTTTTTCAAACGGAAGACTGTATTGTGACAGGGAAACCGGAAATTCCAACAGCGGCTATCTGATATCAGAATACAAGATGAGCAGAAATACACTGCGGCTTAAGAAAACGATGATGGTTGATTCGTCGTTGCAGATTATTAATCCCCGAAATTATTACCTATTGTACCCGAAAAAATACTTGTACGAATGTGATAATGATTCCGTATTTACTTTGATTAATAAATGGGACAACTGTAAATCAATAATCAATGCTCATAAAGCACCCACGCAAACGTTTCTGACTTTAGTAGAAATAAAAAATATCAATCAGCAAAGACTTGATTCAGCAACAACCAAAAAAATTGTTCTGATTAAAAACGATTCAACTTTAAAAAAGGTCATTCTGAAAACGAATGGT
>DAOPKE010000019.1:0-29372 GCA_035390965.1 Bacteroidales bacterium
TTATGCACGACGCTTCCATGTCCGGCGGAGTTGTCGCAAAGCAAACCTTGTTGCCGCCGCCGGACGATAGAAGGTCGTGCGGGGCTGGGTGCTTCGGGCGCGTTTTGACATAATTGTATGTGAATGCGCGCACATGTCCCCCGCGAGACGAAATGCCAGCCATTTCACCAAAGCCAGACTGGAAGCCGGATGCAATTGCACTTTCCAAACAAAACGAAATGCTGGCCATCTCACCAAAGCCAGACCGGAAGCCGCATTTGGCCACATCAATCACGACGCACTCAGATCGCGGCGCTTCGCTTTGCGTTGCAGAGAGGTCGTGCGGGGCTGGGTACTCCGGGTGCGTTTTGACATAATTGTATGTGAATGCGCACACATGTCCCCCGCGGGAAAATGACTCGCTCCCAAGCCGAAAACCAGACTGGAAGCCGCCTGCCGCAGCGCCGCTGTCCCACAGGTCCTCGCGTCCCACCAGACAATCTCTGCCGATGGAGACAGCGTATCCGCCAGCAGCCGCCCCGCGCGCGCCCACAAAGCAATTGAATATAGCTTGCGTTTTCACAAGGCTAAGCTACGAAAATATTTCTGAAAAGTTCAAATGCCGGCGCTGAGGCCGACTTTGAGGTATTTTGTTGAATTTCTGTGTTTTACCAATATTGGGATGGGTGTTTAGGATTTATCTTGGATGGTGCAACGTTGGCCCTGGCAACACATTCAACAACCAGCGGATTGCATATTAAATACTATTTTTGTTCCAAAATCAAAAATCAATCTATGAATAAAATTTCACTCGTTGTGATTCTTTCAGTCATTTCTGTACTGTCTTCAGCACAGGAAAAAAAGTTTGGTCTGTCGTTAAGCGGTTATATAAAAACCGATGCATTTTATGATACACGTCAATGCTCGGCTACCAATGGTTTGCGCGAAGGTCACTTTTTTCTTTTTCCCGACAATGTCTTATACGATGCCGATTCAAACGACCTGAACGATAATCCATCATTTAATATTCTGAGCATTCAAACTCGATTAACTGGCAATATCACTGGCCCCGATGCCTTTGGTGCAAAAACGTCAGGACTCGTTGAAACTGAATTTTATGGTACCAGCGATGCCGATATTTGTGGCTTCCGACTGCGTCATGGGTTTGTGAAACTGAACTGGGAAAAATCGGAATTGCTTATTGGCCAGACATGGCACCCCATGTTTCCGGTTGAGGCATTTGCGCAGACACTGAGCGTAAACACCGGTTCTCCTTTTGTTCCTTTCAGCCGCAACAATCAGGTTCGCTTTGCTTACAAAACCGGAAAATTCACTACCTATGCCACTGCCTGGATGCAGCGCGATATTGCAAGCTCAGGCCCCGATGGCACCAGCACCAAATACATGCGCAACAGCGGATTTCCAGGCATTAATCTACGGACAGTTGCAGCAATGAGTGAGAAAATTCAGTTCGGACTGGGAGCCGATTTCAAAACATTGCGCCCTGAAATAAAAACGGCAGCCAATTTTTCTACCGATGCCACCATCAGCAGTTATGCGGGTTTTGGCTGGGTGAAATTCAAATCGGAAAAAATTACGACGAGTTTAATGGCCACTTATGCTCAGAACAGTACCGATTTACTCATGCTTGGCGGTTATGCTGTTTCGGAAATTACTGATACTTTGCGCGAATTCAAGACATACACCAACCTGACAACTGCTGCCGGATTTCTCGATTTCGGCACCAATGGCCCGAAATGGAAATATGGGGTGCTGATTGGATTCAGCAAAAACCTGGGCGCTGATGAAAACATCAATGGTGGTGCAATCTATGCCCGGGGCAGTAATATTGATATTCTTTACAGAGTATCGCCGCGCGTTTCCTGCACGATTGAGAAACTTACGCTGGGAGCCGAAATTGAATATACTGTTGCTCAGTACGGGACAATCCAGTCAAGCGGGAAAGTGACCAACACCAATGATGTAGCTAATATCCGGGCATTGCTCTGTGCCATTTACAAATTCTGATATCATTGACCTGAAAAAACAATGACAACAACCAATATCTATCTCTCTTTCAACGGCAACTGCGAAGAAACTTTCACGTTTTATAAATCTATATTCGGCGGCGAATACAATTATATTGGCTATTATCGCGATATGCCTTCGAAAGAGCCGCTGCCTGCTGAAATAGCCAATAAAATTATGCACGTCGGCCTTCCGATTGGTGGAGACACCATGCTCATGGGCGACGACGCAGCGCCGTTTTTCGGCGGAAAAGAAGTTGTTGTTGGTACCAATTATTCCATTATGATTTCACCGGACAGCGAAGCTGAAGCACGTAGAATTTTTGAACAGCTCTCGGTCGGTGGCATCATACATCAGCCGCTTGCAGTCATGTTCTGGGGCGACCTGTATGGCGCTTTTACTGATAAATTTGGTATTCAGTGGAAAATTGCTTTTCCATTGAAATAAAGTAATTTTGGAAAATGAAAATCACAGAAACTCAAATCATCCTCTATGTGGAGGACCAATACAAAAGCCGCGATTTCTACAAGGCTTTGCTGCAGGCCGATCCCATCCTCGATGTACAGGGAATGACCGAATTCCGCCTGGGCGAAAACTGCAAACTCGGACTCATGCCTGTGCAAGGAATCAAACGGCTGCTGGGCGCTGCCATAGCCGGTTTACAAAAAGATAAATTTCCCGGAGCTGAATTGTATCTCATGGTCGATGACGCCGAAGAAGCTGTGAAATATGCAGAATTTATCGGCGCCCCGGTCATCAGCGAAGTCAGCCCACGCGACTGGAATCACCGCACCGGCTACGTCGCCGATCCCGATGGGTACATCATTGCGTTTGCCGACACCCGACTTTAGTGAAAAGTTTTTAAAGTTGAAAGTTTATAAAGACCCTTCGTATAATAACTGAAGAACCTTTCAACTTGATAACTTTTCAACTTGATAAACTATACGACAAGACATTAATGAATTCTTCAGCACAAATTTACTTAGCACCCTTTCAAGGTATTACCGGACAGGTTTTCAGGACTTGTTATGCAAATCATTTTGAAGGAGTTGATGCAATGTTTACCCCATATTTTGCAGGCATCAATCATGATTCTCGACTCTCGGAAAAGAAAAAAATCGAACTCCAAAACACCGTTGAAAACGGAATTCCTGTCATTCCGCAGATTCTGAGTAAAGACGCCGGAGAAATTATTCGTTTTGCAGGAATCCTCAAAAACCTTGGTTTTACAGAGTTGAACTGGAATCTTGGCTGTCCGTATCCGCAGGTGGCCAACAAGAAACGCGGCTCCGGAATGCTGCCCTACCCGTCTCTGGTGGCTGAAATAATGGAAAATGTCTTTGCTGAAATCAAAATAAATTTCTCGATAAAATGTCGCACCGGATATTTCTCACCTGATGAAATCGATGAGCTGGTGCCGGTTTTCAATCGTTTTCCATTATCTGAACTCATCATTCATCCGCGCATCGGAAAACAATTGTATTCGGGAACGGCTGATCCGGAAAAATTTGCACATATCGAAAATCAGCTCCGGATGCCGGTTGTGTACAATGGAGACATTTTTACGAAGGAAGATTTTATTGGGTTGCAACAAAAATTTCCATCGGTAACTCACTGGATGATCGGTCGCGGCATATTGTCGGACCCCTTTCTGCCGGCCAGAATCAAAGGACTGGCATTACCTGCTGATAAAAAAAAACAACTGCGTAAATTTATTGAAAACCTGTATCTCGAATACCGGCGCAGTACCAACGATTCACTGGCCACTATTGGCTTCATGAAGGAATACTGGCGCTACCTGAGTGAGTCTTTCGAAGACCCGCACAAGGTTTTAAAGAAAATCAAAAAGGTGCGAAGCTTCGATGAGTATGAAGATGTTGTTGCAGGGATTTTTTCATATGAATGCTGATTACAGACAGCTGCCAGTCCTCATTCATATTGTTAAGATTGACCATAACTTCAACCTGGGCGCGCGTCTCCGGACGCGTGACCAACTTCCTTGCAATGGCGCGGATATGTCATCCTCCCACTCAGCTCAGGCCCAGAGCTGCAAGTTGTTCAAAACAAAAATCCCGTCCCCAGATACAACCCTTTATCACCATCGTTCGGTTTCAGACTGAAGCCATAATCAACCGACAAAATAAAATTATCGTTCATGATGAAATGCACACCTGCGCCAACCCCGTGGTGCCACGTGTCATTACTGTCTATAAAAACATTCAATCCCTGCACCTGATTGATGGAATATACAACCGGATCAGTCACCATTCCGAAGTCATAGAACGGACTCAGTTTTATTTCAATATTTTGATTGATAGCCCTGAAGCGAGCTGCACTCCAGCGAAGTTCCATATTTCCGTAAAAAAATCCGTCGGCCCAGATACGGTTTCGCAACACACCGCGCAATGTTTTGGCGCCGCCCAACCCTTCGGCAATGGTATTGTTGCAGAACGATTGTGAAACATATGACATATAATAAAACGGTGCCTGCTTGCCCAATGCATCCTGCCAGGCAAGACGCGAAGCCAGAGTCAGCTTTTTGCCATACAGAGGCAAATAATTGCGCAGCATGACCGATGCTTTTACAAATGGCGATTCAACCCACGGCAATTTTGGACTGACCGCAATAAGTCCTTCGAGCCAGAATCCTTTTGAAGGATTAAACTGAACATCGCGTGTGTCGTAAACCAAGCCAGCCCTGAGCGCAGTAACATTCCCTCCGTCGGCTTCGGCTGAATCAATCACGCCGATTTCTCTATAATAATCAAACAGTGTAATGGTATCGGGCAACATATCCCCGGCATCTTTCCCTTTGTTCAGTTTGTCAATATCCACAGTTTTCTGCTTATATCCATAATGATGTATTCCGCCGAAAACAACCCATTTATCATTTAATTTTTCGTGCCAGTCGCCCGTAATCCGCAAAATATTTCGATCGAATTTATAAAACATCCGGCTGATATAATTTTCCGACTGTTCATCTTCATATTCTTTTCTATAATCCGATGCAGAGCCATTGAATCCGTAAAAATCGGTCGCCTGTTCATGAATAATACTAAAATCGGCAACAATCCTGTGTTTACCACCCCTCAGCAATTGGCCGCTGTCGAAAAACAACTGACTGCTGATTGCGCCCTTGTTTGTACGATCAAATTCGTAACTGAAATTATAAATATAATCGGGATACAATTTCCCATTTCCAAACTGATAAGCCGTAACAATACCTCCATAGCGCAATCCAAGATCGGAGTCAAAGGCAACAACCGGTAAAAAAGCCCAACGCAAACCAGTAATTGTGTCTTTTTTATTTTTTGCAACACTATCGGTTTGTGCCTGACAAAACGACATAAACGAGATAAAAAAAACAAGAAACAAAAATCTCATATTCCGGGTAGCTTTTACTTTACAACAATGGGAAACGAAACTGGCAGTACGATGTAAGCCATTCAGTAAACACATATAAAAAACATTTGAAACACATATAAAAATCGATTAAATAAGCAAAAAAATCAACCGGAAAAAATCAGGTTTATTTGCAGATAACCAATTGTTAACCCCCTTTTGCAGTTGCAAATGTATTAATTAATCGCCAACAAAATTGACAAAGGGCGCATTTGTGCTATCTTAGCAAAAAAACAATTCTATGAAACGGATTTTCATTCTCTGCCTGATTTTCAGCGCCTTGTCATTCTTTTCTGCCAAAGCTCAAAACAATGTCGGTATCGGAACCACCAGCCCGGCCGCATCAGCACTGCTCGATCTGACAGCAACCGACAAAGGTCTGCTGATTCCCAGAGTGGCACTTTTGGCAGCAACCAATGGAACAACCCCTGTTGCCAGCCCAGCTACCGGACTTCTGGTTTTCAACACCGGAGGCGCCATGCCCGCAGGTTTTTATTATTGGGACGGAACTCAATGGGTGCAGGTGGGTGCCGCCAGTGCGTCAACCTGTGTAACACTCGACGAGGCCTATGACTGTGGAGGAAGCGGTTTAGGAAGAAACATTACCGTTGATGCCGGCCGCGTTGAATACAACATTCCCTCGGGTGCAACAAACAATGAAGGATTGTACATTGTAAGTAATAAAGGTACTTCCGCTACCCCGACTGCCTGTACCTGGCTTGTTCAAAACCAGTGGGGAGTTGGTTTACAGGTTGATAACAACCTGAGCGCCAATGAATACAGTGCCATTCAGGGAACAACATTCACCGGTCAGACTTCCACTTCCTTTTTTCCTGCAGGCATTGCCGGTTATGCCTCAGGTAGCGGTAAAGGTGTCGGCGTGTGGGCTGAATATGATGGTACAAATTCCGGTGGAGCAGGCCTTTATGCCAAATCGAGCGGCAATAATTTTGCTGCACGCATGGTCGGAAATGCTTATCCCGGTGCTTTTATCCAAACCAACTCGGCTTCGGCTCAGGCATTTCAGGCCGCATCATCCGGAGCTTCATACACCAATCCCTGTGCTTTAATGGTGGGTTCGGTGCAGTTTGATATCAGCAGCAATACAACCTGCCAGTCTGTTATTTTTAATAACCTTGCCGGCGAACCCACTCTTGCTCCCGAAGTCGCTGATTATGGCATGCTTGGAACTGCTGGCATGTATTGGTTTCAGGGATATGCTGAAGCATGGAACGCTCTTTCACGACCAGAACTGAAAAGAAACATAACCCAGATTGACGAAAACATCAGTGCTTTAATATTGAATGATATTAAAAGCATCAATCCTGTTTTTTATAAATTCAACAATGAAAAGGATCAGTTTATTGAAGGTTCTGAAAACAAAACCAGATACAATATGCATCTTGGTCTTTTGATTACCAATGCCCCTGATTATATTCAGGACAATACGTTCAATGCCATTGACATTTATGCTCTCAGCACCCTTTCGCTCATGGGAACAAAAATCAATACTGAGCAGATTGAACAAGTAACCAATAATGTAAATACATTGTCGAAAAATGCAAGCATCAGCGATTTCGGATTTCAGTCAAGCGGAGAAAGCAAAGAAATCAGAATTAACTTTTCAGCCGATTTTTACAATCAGTTGCCTGCCGGTTATATTCCTGTAGTAAATATCACACCTGCAAGTCCTGACGCTGAATACTATATCAAATCACAGGATAGCAAAGGATTTGTTGTTGTGAGCAACAAAACCCGCTTTGATTTTAACTGGATTGCTATGGCCAAAATTGAAATCAAAGAAATAGAACAACCGAATGCTTCAAATGTCAATAATATTGATGCTGAATTTATGTCGCAGATCAGAGTTGCTCATGATAAAAAAGAACAAATGAAAGCATGGGGTCTCAAACCGCAGCAACAGCCCATGCAGCTGCTTGGTCCAAGCGATGCAAAAGAAACAAACACACGCAATTAGTATCAGTAAATATTTTTCGAAATGAAAAAACGAATTTTATTTCTGATGGCTATGATTCCGCTGCTGACTCAGGCACAGCTGTTCTACAACAATGGAGCAACGGTTCAATTGAATCCGGGTGCCATTGTTCAGGTAAACGGCAATGCTCAGAATCAGACCGGAATCATCAATGTTGCTACAGCTTCGGCTGCCAACCTTTACATAACCGGTAGTCTCACAAACAACGCTACTATCAATGGTTATGGCAATATTCATCTCAATGGCGACTGGATAAACAACAGCGTTTTCAATGCTTTCACCGGTCTGGTTTCTCTCGAAGGTGCTGCACAAAACCTCTCTGGAAGCGTTGTTACAACTTTTTATAATCTTACTTTGCTTGGTTCGGGAATCAAAACCCAAACAATCAATCAAACAACATCTGGGACACTGAGTCTGAACGACCGCGAGCTGGCAACAAATATTTATACGATGTATGTTACCAATCCAGCGATCAACGCAGTTCAAAGAACGACCGGAATGGTGAGCAGTAACAACGGTGGATTCCTTTCCCGAAACACAAACCTTGCTGCGGCATATCTCTTTCCTGTCGGATCAAGCACAGGAACCACCCGCTACAGGCCGGTTGAACTAACACCGGCTTCGACTGCGGCCAATACATATGTCGTTCGTATGGCCAATCTCGATGCAACTTCGGAAAGCTATGACCGTTCGCTCAAAGAAGCTTCTATCTGCCTTGTCAATCCATTGTTTTATCATCAGATCAATCGATCCGCCGGATCCGATGCCGTTGACCTCAGTATTTATTTTGACCAGACAACCGACGGTGTTTGGGATAGTCTTGGAAACTGGCACACAGTGCCAACTTCAGAATGGTACAACATCAATGGTTCTGTCGTTATTTCCGGCTCGCCCCTTAGCCATGCCAGTGTTACTGGTTGGAATGATTTCAGTCAGTTGCCTTATGGACTGACACGCGGCATTCCGGTTATTGATCTGGGCAACGATACCACCATCTGCAGCAACAGCAGCATTACGCTTGATGCCGGTTCAGGATTCACTTCCTATGCATGGAATACTGGCAGCACCAGCCAGACAATTTCTGTAAACACCGGCAGCTCATACAGTGTAACAGTTACCGATGGCACTTGTACAGCATCTGACATCATCAATATCACTGTTGTTGCTGTGCCGCTTGTCGATCTTGGAGCCGATACCACCATTTGTCAGGGCGAATCGCTGATTCTCGATGCCGGCACTTCAGGCAATGGCTATTTGTGGTCTAACATGGCAGTAAGCCAAACCATTACTGTTTCTACAAGTGCGTTATATTCAGTTACTGTTACCAACGGGGGCATTTGTCCGGCTACCGACAACATTCAGGTAACCGTTCAGCCATGGGCCGATGCCACCATCACTTCAGCACTGAATTATTGTTCAGGTGATGCAGCACTCAATCTCAGCGCCAACGACGCAGGCGGCATCTGGAGCGGAACCGGGATAACCAATGGTACGAACGGGACATTCAATCCGGGCGTTGCCGGAGCAGGAAATCATGAGATCATTTACACCATTGCCGGCAACTGCGGTGACACAGATACAGTAACCATAAACGTCACACAGAGCGCCGATGCAACCATTACACCAGCAGGACCTTTCTGTATTCTCGATGCAGCAGTTGATCTCAATGCGGCCGATGCTGGCGGTAGCTGGAGCGGCAATGGCATAACAAACAGTGCCAACGGAACGTTCAATCCGGCATCGGCTGGTATTGGTACGCATACCATTACTTATGGAATATCAGGCGTATGCGGCGACACAGCCACAACCCCCATCATTGTTATTGATGTGGCCGATGCCACCATCAGTGCCGCCGGTCCTTTCTGCGACAATGAGGCAGCCCTGAATCTCACAGCAGTTGATCCGGCTGGCTCCTGGAGTGGTGTTGGAATAACAAATGCCTCAACGGGTACTTTCAATCCATCAACGGCTGGCGAAGGAAACCACAGCATTGTTTATTCCATTCCAGGTTCTTGCGGTGATGCTGATACCATTAATATTACCGTATTTGAAACGCCTGCTGTAACTGTTTTCTCTACCAACGAAACATGCATAGGTCTCAACGATGGAATGGCCTGGGTCGATGTTTCCGGTGGAACGCAGCCCTATTCAATTCTTTGGAGTAATTCGGAAACCACTGATTCTATATTTGCACTTGTACCAGGCACTTTTAGTGTAACAGTAAATGATGCCAACGGATGTGGATGGATCAGACAGGTTGATGTTGAAGCTTCAAACGATTTGTGCTATACTCCGCATATTTGGGTACCCAATATCTTTTCGCCCAATGGCGACGGCAACAATGATGTCGCTTTTGTTCGCGGCGATGGAGTTCAATACATCACTTTTATTATTTACGACCGTTGGGGCGAAAAAATATTTGAAAGCAATTCACTCAGTGTTGGATGGGATGGAACATACAAAGGCAAAGCGCTTGATCCGGCTGTTTTTGTTTATTATGTAAAAGCAACTTTTGTCGATGATTCGCAGTCTGAATTGCATGGAAATATTACACTTGTCAGATAATTTTTAATTTTGAACAAAATCTGCAATATGAGAAAAATAATCAACTGGATATTTTTGCTGTTGTTTGCCACCTCTGTTTCGGCTCAGGATATTCATTTCAGCCAATATAATGATGCGCCTTTGATGATCAATCCGGCATTGACAGGGTTTTTCGACGGATCGCACCGCATTGCTCTGAATTACAAAAATCAGTGGCGCTCCATTGGCAATGCATACAACACCTATGCAATATCATACGATGCGCCGGTAACATCTACCTCGGCAGGCAAAAGCGGATTCCTGTCAATGGGAGTCAATGTTTTTAATGATGTTGCAGGAGACCTTAATTTTAGCAACCTGATTGGAAATCTCAATATTTCATATCATTTGCGTTTGAGCGATGAACAATTGCTGTCGGCCGGTATTTATGGTGGTTTCGGACAACGATCCATTGATCAGGGCGGCATGCAATGGGACAGTCAATACGACGGAACTTCGGGTTTTGATGGAACACTGCCAAGCAACGAAACCTTTGCTTTTCAAACGTTCAGCTATGCCGATTTTGGATTCGGAATGAATTGGTCATTGATGCATAACGCCACCAACATGACATCAAATGATGGTTTTAAAGCTAACGCCGGCTTTTCGGTCAGCCATGTCAATCAACCATCGTTTGAGTTTTTTGGAAATTCCGACGAAAAACTTGATATGCGCATCACCGCACATGCAAAAGCTCAGATTGGATTGAGCGGAACAAATACATCGCTCATCCCAACGGTGCTCGTTCAGGTTCAGGGATCCCAAAAAGAAATTGTACCGGGACTGATGGCTCGTTATACTTTGCGCGAACAATCGAAATACACAGGTTTTATCAACGATGCATATCTTTCGCTGGGTGGTTATTTCCGCACCGGAGATGCTGTGATTGCTCATGCGTTGATTGAACTCAATGATTTTGCTTTTGGACTCAGCTATGATGTAAATGTTTCTAAACTCACCAATGCCACCAGCGGTAAAGGAGGGTTTGAAATTATGGTACGTTACATCATTCAGAATTCAACCAAGAGCAGAACGCTCTATTAGAATATTGAACAAGGAACAAGGAAAGAAGATGTTTGAAGTAAATTCATTCTGATTTTCCAGAAAATCTTAAACAAGAAAGTTTAAATGACGAAGTGATTTGCTTCGTCATTTTTTTTAGAGTTGTCTCACAAAGAAATTTACTGCAAAAACAACATTCCACTTCCGCCGCTGCGGGATTATGCCAAAAGGAAATATGAAATAGGTAAAAATAATATTGACAATGAACCTTTTGTTGGCTGATGCCAGAGGTTTACCTGACAAACAGGCAGGCATCACATATCTATAGAAAATCCAATAACAATCGAGTAGGAGGAAAATAAAACAGCTTTAACCCTGTTTTATTTTCCGACCTCTCACACCACCGTACGTACCGTTCGGTATACGGCGGTTTCTTAATTTACACAGTGGACTTGTTTGTAGTAGTCACTGAAGAAGATAAATCCCGCCTTTCTAAGACGATCATTCGTAATGCTACGGCTCAAGATAGGGCTTCCAGCAGTGCGCCAGTAGCTCTTTCTGGTGTTGGCATACTCAAACGCCTTTAGTTTGGGGATCCCGAGTTTAATCAGGTTGCGGTGCTTGGTTTTAATTCGTTTCCATTGTTTCCAGATCAACGATCTCAAGCGGCGTCTGTACCATTCGTCCGTTTTTTCGAGTAGTTTACTCATGTCAGCAAGCCGAAAGTAATTCAGCCATCCAATGATGAACTGTTTTAATTCCAACTTCCTGCGTTCGTTTCCCCACCCGCTGCTCCGCGAGGTCAGAAGGCGGATTTTCGCCTTCATCTTTTCTGCACTTTTGTTGTGCAGCCGTGGTCGGAACTGATCTTTCGAACGGTAAAAGCCGTAACCTAAAAACTGCACTTCTGTTATGTGCGCTACTACTGTCTTCTCCCGATTTACATGCAAAAACAACTTCGATTCAATGAACTTTGTTATTCCTGCAAGCACTCTTTCGGCTGCTCTCTGACTGCGACAGAAAATCATGCAGTCATCCGCGTACCTTACGAACCGATGTTCACGATTCTCAAGTTCTTTGTCCATTTCATTAAGCATGATGTTGCTCAACATCGGACTCAGATTTCCTCCTTGCGGTACTCCCGTCGTGGTTTCTTCGTAATGCCCATGTGTCATCACTCCTGCCCGAAGGTATTTGTGTATCAGCGATACAACCCTACCATCTTTTATGGTTCGTGAAAGAACTTCTATCAGTTTGCTTTGGTTCACTGTATCAAAGAACTTTTCCAAATCCATGTCTACAACATAGCAGTAACCCTCGTTTGCATTTGCCAGACATTGCATTACGGCCTGATGGGCGCTCCGTCCGGGTCGGAACCCGTAACTCGATGGCGAGAACTGGCGCTCGTAAATCGGTGTTAGTTGCTGGGTAATGGCTTGTTGCACTACCCTGTCCACTACCACAGGGATTCCCAAGCTGCGCTTCTTTCCGTTCTCTTTCGGTATCTCTACTCGCAAGACCGGATGCGGCTTGTATTTCCCATCCAAAAGCTGTGTCAGCAACTCATCCTTGTGCTCCCGCAGGTAGTCAACGATTTCGTCTGTCTGCATGCGGTCTACGCCTCCGCGTCCTTTATTCCGCATCACTTTCTTGTATGCTTCATTCAGGTTTTTGGGAGACAAAATGAACTCTAACAATTCCGGCTCTTGTGGCTTTGTGCTGGTGTCTCCATTTTCAGTCATCCATAAAAATGTCTGCCCTTCAACGTTATCTTCGAGTGCCGCTCTATCTTCACGTTGACAGGTGTCTTTCTCCGTTTTCTGCTTTCTTCCATTCATACAGTAACGTTCATTTGATTCTCACCTCTTAAGATTCGGCCCTTCTTCGCTTTGCAGCAAATACTATGGCCTCTGCTGACTCCTGGCAGCTATTGTTATCCGCGCTATTCACACGTCTGTCAGGCCTCCCGTGGTAAACATATCCCCCTTCTGCCCATGTAACCGCTGCATTTACACCTCACCTTCCGGGTAGTTATTGGACTTCGATTTGTTTGGCAATCTCGTCCGAGATGAGTTTGCCTGATGCAGTTCGTGTTCCTCGGTTCGGGCTTTTGCCTCCAGCTTCCTTCAGATTCCGCTTCACAGCGGACACCCTTGCTATTAGCTAATGGTTGGTAACTACCGACCCCCATAAAGGACTTTCACCTTCAAGGTGATATGTATGCACGGCGCACCACAAACAATCCGCCGGCTGGCGGATTGCATATTAACAAGCATTATCAGAATACGCAGCACTTTATCTGCGACTCCTCTGGAGTCGTAGTTTTGTGTAATTATGGTCTACAGATATGTGACTCCTCCGGAGTCGTCCAAAATTGATTTACCTGATCTATAAAAAACTTTGGTGTTAGTTTTTATTTTCTCACAAAATGCGGCATGTTTTCAGGCAGCACGAGCGATAATTCAATCAGGCCGGCAAATTCTCCGTTCTCGTACCAGGGACTTTGATAAATAAGTTTCTTCTGACCGTTTTTATCAATCGTATATGCATTGGTTTCATGACTCTCCAGCATTTCTCTGATTTTCTCCGAGGCCTGCGGAGGATGACACCCAAATAATGATTTTCCTAAAAGATCACGACCGCCATATTTTTCAAAGGTTGAGGCTGACCGGTTGTTCATGAAAATTATTTTCCCTTCCTTGTCTGAAACAGTGATTGCAAAAGGTAATTCATCGTACCAATTAGTCATAATACGTTATTTTGGCACAAAGATACAATGATTATTATTGGAATTTAATCAAAATAAAACCTCCGAAACTTTCATTCCGGAGGTGTAAACTTTATAAACTATCAGAATCAGGATATAAGAAAATTTCTTCTCTTATTCCAGATACACTAAGCGATAATAGCGTTCTGGGGTTAAATCAGTGGTGTAAAATTAAACAGAAAAATATAAATGTCAATATGATTGATGTATGTTTTTTAGTTATCGTATGTTTTATTACTGTAAACGTCAATATTTAACATCAAATTTATTTTTAATACACTGAAAACATCATGTTTTGGCAATACTTTCTTTCTACTTTTCAATAATACATAAAAGAAAATCCAATGGCTTTTCAGTGTTTTTTTTTCGCTAAATCTTACAGATATTTACGGTCTTTTTGTTGCTATTACATACTCGTGAAAAAACAATGCTTAATCCTAAAACAAATATTAACGTAGATTCCATGAACAACCACAATATTAACATTGTTTTGATACACGTTTTGAATTTTTAGCAGTCTTGTCTTTGTAGAAAACAATAATTATATGAAAACAACAAACACAGAAAAGCTCGAATTACTTGAAAAAGCATGGAATGCAAGGCAAATTTCGGAATCGGATTATTTAATGTGGAAAAGGGTTTATGTGAAGAATTCTGCCACAACAACGACTAAACACAAGCGTTACAAAAGACAGGAAAAAAAATAGTTGCTTGGCCAAAAAACTTGTGTTTCCATTTTTCAAATAGAGATTTTGGCACACTTACAACATTATTAGAAATTACGTCCAGAAGCGACAAAACTGCCCCAATGAATAAAAACTATTCTGTAGCTTACGGTACGGACTGGTGATATTTTTATACAACCAAAACTTTATTTTAATGTGCTGCAAAAATTGAATTTTCCTGCAAATCAAACATGCTGGTATAGAGTTTATCACGTTTAAAGCATCGCGTTTTTGTTAACACTTGAAAAAAGATTCAACCTTTCTCCGAGATTTTGCTGAGCGCTTCTTTATTCAGAATTGAAATCTGGCTGGAATCGAAGGCAATGATTTTATCCTGGCTCATTTCGGACAAGACCCGACTGACACTTTCGCGCGAGGTGCCAATCAGATCACCCATTTCAGTACGTGTCAACGGCATATGAAACTCGTTGCTATCGAACAATTTTTCAGAAAAACAAAGTAATGTTTCGGCCACCAGTCCCGGAATTTGTTTCTGTGCAAGACTGGCATATCTGAAATAGTCGTTTAACTCGTTTCGGCACAATTCAACAATAAGCTCATAGGCAAATTTTCCGTTGCTGAAAATCAGATTGCGGAATATGCCAAGATCAATAAAACATACTTCTGCATCGTTGATGGCAGTCACTGAAAACTGATTTATTTTTTCACCAAAACTCGTTGGCAAACCCAGAAATGTGGGTGCTTTAACAACCCGCAGGATTTTATCACGAGTAGGTCCCTGCATATGCACCTTGGCCATTCCTTTGCGCAGATAAGCCACATTCAGCGACAATGCATTCTGCTTAATAATGGACTCTCCTTTTTTAAACTGAACGGAAACACTGTTATTTTCAAGATCCTGAAACTCTTCATTGGTCAGATGACAGGTGGCTGCAGCTTTGAGTTTACATTCCTTACAGTTATGCTTTATCATGGCTGATCGTATTTTTTGTAAATATACGAAATTTAAACCAATCTGTGACAAAAATCACAATCATGTGTAGCGTATTTCACACTATTGTATGAATTTCAAATTAATAAGTGTCTTACATTTGTTTATTACAAAACAACCAACATGAACGAAGAATTTGAAAAACAATTTGCAGAGCTTCAGAAAAAAGTCGGTAAGCTTGAAAAAGGCACCAAAGACCAGCTGACCATGGTCGTTTTTTCGGGA
This sequence comes from Bacteroidales bacterium, assembly GCA_035390965.1. Taxonomy (GTDB): domain Bacteria; phylum Bacteroidota; class Bacteroidia; order Bacteroidales; family DTU049; genus GWF2-43-63. The sequence goes on from DAOPKE010000019.1 coordinate 15,660, forward strand.
GATCTTGATAAACAGATTGCAGCCATGATTATCTCCACAGGCGCTGCAGCATTCGATATGAAAGTGAAACTTTTCTTTACTTTCTGGGCAACAGCCGCTTTGCGTGATCCGAAAAAGAAAGCAAAAGGGAAAAATTTCCTTGGAAAAATGTTTGGCATGATGCTTCCCAAAGGCGCACGAAAGCTTAAACTTTCAAAAATGCACATGATGGGAATGGGCTCAGCCATGATCCGCGGACTGATGAAAAAGAAAAAAGTGGCTTCCTTGCCCGAAATGTTCAAAACAGCGGGAGAACTGGGAGTTGAAATCAATGTGTGTGAAATGTCAATGGATCTGATGGGCTTCAAAGCTGAAGAGCTCATTGATTATCCGCACATGAAAATCTGCGGTGTGGCTACATTCCTGGCCGACGCAGCCGAAAGCAAAGTTCAATTGTTCATTTAAAACTAAAAAAACATACTAACATGACTACAGAAGAATTAAAAGCACTGACCTCAAACCAGACTGTTGATGCCCGTGGTACCGCTTGTCCGGGCCCACTGCTTGCTGCAAAGAAAGCCATCGGCGAAATTGAATCCGGCGAAATTATGGAAATCCTTTCTTCGGATGAAGGCACCAAACACGACATTCCGAAATGGTGCGAAAAAATGGAACATGAATTTCTGGGCATCGTTGAAGAAGACAGTTATTCAAGACTTTTCCTGCGTAAGGCATAATATCGTATAAGCCCATCAGGGCAACGTTTCATGTAATTGTTGACGACAGTTTTTTTTGACTGTCATTGTAGAATATTGTCCGAAAAAAAACATTTCAGCATATGGAAAACACAGCTTTCCGACCAAAAATCCTGGTCTTTTCAACTGATAAAATTTCCGATCCCGGAATTGATCAGGCAGGACTGCGCAAAATACATTATTCACCCTCGGTTTATGTGATTAGTTTACCCTGCTCATCGGGTATCAAACCGCGATGGATCATGCATGCCTATGAACAGGGATTCGACGGTGTTTTCATTGCCGCCGACGGACACGAATGCTCCTACAGCCCACAGTGTGCCGAACACACAAACACAATAATTACTGAAACACAAACAATGATGAAAGCAAAAAACATCAGCCCCAAGCGCATTCGCATGGCGGCCATCTGTTCGGTATGTGCCGAGCCTTTTGCTGCACACATGGAAAATTTCAGCAAAATCCTGTCGGACCTTGGCAGCATTGAAGATGAAAAAAATAAACCAACAGACAACGAAAATATAGCATCATGAACGAAGCCATTCAATCATTTGATACACTGGTAATCGGCGGTGGTATCGCTGGTCAGGAAGCCGCACTGAATCTGGCTGAAATGAATTATAAGGTTGTACTGGTGGAAAAAGATTTGTCCATCGGCGGCAAAATGATTCAACTCAGCAAGGTGTTCCCTACCCTCGACTGCGCAGCATGCATTACAACGCCCAAAATGTCGGAAACTGCTCGGCATCACAATATCACACTGAAATTATACACTGAGATCGACGCCATCGACAAACAAAACGATGGCAGCTTTCAGGTAACTGTAACCGAAAAACCGCGCTACGTCGATGATTCACTGTGCACCGGTTGTCAGGAATGTGAATTCGTTTGTCCACAGGTTATCAACGATCATTACAATCACGACATGGTCGGACGCAAAGCCATTTACATTCCGTTCAATCTGGCCAATCCAAAAATTGCGGCCATCGACATTGACAACTGCATCAGTTGCATGCGCTGCGTAAAAGTCTGTGCGCCCAAAGCCATCGATTTCAAACAGACACCGAAAACATACACTATGGCTGTAAAATCAGTCATTGTCAGCACGGGATTCAAATTGTTTCCTGCTACAGGTAAGCCCGATTACAATGCAGCATCGCTGCCCAACGTGATTGATGCATTACAGATGGACAGAGTGATTGCGCCCACCCGCCCCTACAACGCTGTTGTCAGGCCCGGCGACGGCAAGGCACCCGAAAATATTGCTTACGTATTATGTGCCGGCTCGCGCGATTCATCCATTGCCAACAAGGCCTGTGGAGCCGGTTGCAGCAACAATCCAATCTGTTCGCAAATCTGCTGCATGTATTCCATCAAGCAGGCACAGCTGCTGATGGGCGCTCTGCCACTGGCCGACATCACCATTTACTATATGGATATCCGTGCATTTGGAAAGGGCTACGAAGAATTTTACACACAATCGAAGGGCATGGGTGTGAATTTTGTGAAAGGAAAGGTTGCTAAAATTCAGTCTCATCCAAATGGCAGCGGCGATGTTGTTGTGCGTTACGAAGATGTTCACACGGGCACCTACAAGGAAGCAAAGCATGATTTGGTGGTGCTTTCAGTTGGTGTGCTGCCCGACAAAACCACTCCGAAAATGTTCAATAACGTAAAATTGGAATTGGACGAATTCAACTTTGTGAGACAACCCGACCCCTTGCTCAATCCTGCTGAAACCAGCATCCCTGGCGTATTTGTGGCAGGTATGGCATCAGGACCGAAAGATATACCCGATTCAATATTGTCGGCTGGCAGCGCTGCTGCTGAGGTTGCATCGTATTTAAAAATAGCCACAATGGCACAAAGTCACGAGTAATGAATGAAGCCACGAAGGCACGAAGACATGAGTAATGAAAATTGGAAACAAAAACAACCACATCGAATTAAAGCCACGAAAACATTTTTCTTGTGCCTTGGTGTCTCTGTGGCCATCTTCCATGTTTCTGTGTCTTGATGTCTTAGTGGCAAAACCCAAAAGCATATGAAAGAAAGAATAGGTGTATATATTTGTCATTGCGGCGGCAACATATCCGATTATGTTGATGTGGCCGAAGCCCAGCGTCTGATGCAAGACGAGGATGGTGTATTGCTGGCCAAGCACGTGATGTTTGCCTGCTCCGATGCCACGCAGACTGAAATGGTCAATGACATCAAGGAACATAATCTCGATGCCATTGTGGTGGCTTCGTGTTCTCCAAAGCTGCATACACACACGTTTCGCGGAGTTGCCGATCGCGCTGGTCTGAATAAATACAATTACATTCAGGTGAACATCCGTGAACAATGTTCGTGGCCACACAGCGATAAACCCATCGATGCAACACACAAAGCGATAGGACTTATCCGTGCCGGCATCAAAAAAGCAGCATTGTCCGAAGCGCTTGAAAGCACCGAAATCAACGCCACCGAAGCCAGTCTGGTTGTAGGCGCAGGCATTGCCGGAATGAAAGCTGCCATAGAACTCGCACGCAATGGCAACCAGGTGTATCTGATTGAAAAAGAAGCACGCATGGGAGGACAACTTCGAGATGTTGGCACTATTTTCCCGACAAATAAACCAGGTTTCGAACTCATTGACCGATTGACACAGGAAATAAAATCGGATTCGCGTATAACACTTTTCACGGAAACTGAAGTTGAAAAAGTGAATGGCAGCATCGGAAATTTTTCGGTTGATGTACATGTTCGCATGGCCGGCACAAATACTGAAAATATGACGCTGGCTGTAGGGTCAATTCTTATTACGACAGGATTCGATCATTATTTACCCAAAGAAAATGAATATGGTTTTGGACAGTCCGACAGAATCATCACGTTGCCTGAATTAAAAAAACGCATGTCTGCATCGGGCGGCATCGTTACACATAACGGAAAACCTGTGCGTTCACTTGCTTTTGTGTATTGCGTCGGTAGCCGTCAGAGCAAAGGCGAAAACAAATACTGTTCGCGCACTTGTTGCATGTCGGCCACACATACGGCTTTGCTGCTGAAAGAAAAAAACAGGGACATGAAAATTTTGCATCTGTACCGCGATATCCGCACCTATGGCAAAATGGAAATTCTGTATGAAAAGTCATCGAAGCAGGGAGATATTTATCTCAAATTCGAAGAAAAAGAGCCACCGGTGGTTGAAGTCAATGGTGACAATGTATCGGTGAAAATGAAAGATTATCTGACGCAGAAGCAGGAAATTGAATTTCAGCCCGATTTACTTGTGCTTGTAACGGGCTCTGTGCCGCGTTCAGACAGTACCGACATTTCTTCAAAATTTAAAATTCCCATCGGTGCCGATAAGTTTTTCAACGAAGTACACCCGAAACTCAAACCGGTTGAAACGGTTATCAATGGTGTGCTGATCGGCGGTTCGTGTCAGGGTCCGAAAAACATCAGCGAATCGGTTCAATCGTCGCTATCGGCTGTATCAAAAATGATGTCGCTCATCAAAGATCATCGCATACAACTCGATCCTGTCATTGCGCGTGTGAATGCCGATGCCTGCATCTGGTGCGGCAAATGTGCCGAAGTATGTGAATTCGATGCCATAAAACAGGTTGAATATAACGGAAAACAAATTGCTGAAATAAATCCGGCAACCTGCAAGGGATGCGGCATTTGTACACCGATTTGTCCGACCGACGCCCTGGATATAAAACTGTTTTCAAATGCAGAAATAGAATCAATGATTGATGGTTTTATGTCAGAAGTAAAACTGTCTGATGGTCAAAAAAATGAAGAAGAAAAACCTGCATCAGGTAAAAAACCAATCACACTGAAACGGTTTCCTGAAATCTGGACACGCATTGCCAACACCATGCAAAACGGACACAAAACCATTCCGGAAATCTCACAGGAACTTGGATTGGACACAAATACCGTTACCTGGCATCTGATGACCATGAACAAGTATTATTTTGTGGAATCGGATGGCATGGATAAAAAAGATGAGTACTATTATTACAAATTAAAAATCTAGCAGCAATGGCAACCATCAATTTTGAATTTGCTGATGATATAAAAAAATTCGGCGCGAATGATTTCGATGCATGTTTCAATTGCGGCACCTGCACAGCAATCTGTGATTTATCGGATGCTGATAACTCTTTTCCGCGCAAAATGATTCGCTATACCACGCTTGGAATCACCGATGAAATAAAAACTTCGCTCGATCCATGGCTGTGTTACTATTGCGGTGACTGCTCCACCAGCTGTCCGCGGCAGGCCGATCCCGGTAACCTGATGATGTCGCTGCGCCGCTGGCTGATGTCCAAATACGACTGGACCGGACTTTCAGGTCTGTTGTATCGGCACATGAGCGCCTACATTGTAGCTTTTCTGCTCATCGTTGGAGGAATCGCCGGCGCATATTTGAGTGATGTATTTACACAGGAAGAATGGCTGCATTACGGCCATATATTTGAAATGGTAGCCATTGGAGCTATTTTCGCTGTTATTCTGCTGCCCAATCTGATTCGCATGTGGTTTTTCACCGTGTGGAAACCTACAAAAAAATTCAATATTCAGCATCACTTAAAGGCGCTCGGAGACTTATTTTTGCATATGTTCACGCAAAAACGTTCGCTCGATTGTGAAAAAGAACGTCGCGACAAAATCTGGTACTACGAGCATCTGCTGCTGGTTTTCAGTTACCTGTCATTGCTTTTCACTACGGTGTTTCTCGATTGGTTCAGCACCGAAAGCGTATATGTAAATGTGTTTGGCTATGTGGTTAGCGGAATCATTTTTATTGTCACCACCGACTTTGTTATCCGCCGCATTCGCAAACGCAACGAAAAAAGCAAGTTTTCGCATCCGTCGGACTGGTTCTTTGTTATCTGGTTGCTGATGATGGGCATATCCGCCTTTGCTGTGCGCGTGCTCATCGATACCAATCTGCTTGAAAACACTTTTGCGGTATATTTATTTCACCTCACCGTATTGGTTCAGTGGGCGCTCATCATCGTTCCTTTCGGCAAATGGACCCATTTTCTATACCGTTCGTTTGCGATGTATTTTGAAAAGATCAAATCGCTTACAGCGGTGGCAAGTAAGAAGCAGTAGCAGGCCATAAAGGCACCAGATTTTAATGCCACGAAGACGCCAAGGCACAAAGATTTTTACTCTAATAAGTTCCCGGCCGGAGCCAGACAGAAGCACTAAAAATGACCGGACTTGCGGAGCGCCGGGATCGCTTGCTACACTTCAGACTTTTTTGGCAAACAGAACGGTTCCATATCCTTCGGACGATGGAATGATCTGTTTGCGTCACTGTCGCACTTCGAATTTTAGATCAACGACAACTAATTATAAATCAATATTGTTTTTCAGCGAATTTAGCAAAACAGCGAAGGTATATCGAAACCGCAAAAGACTGAAATATTCTCCGGCAAATAATTACGGTTTCAAAAAAAACCGGCTCAGAACAAGTCCGAGTCGGCCTTAGCGTTCAAACCTTCAAGTTATAACTTGATTATTTCGTGAGTGATATTTACACCGGCCTGGGTAAATAATACGCCCACAGGGCATGTTTTTTCAGTGGTTTCGAGACACTTTTCAACTTTAGCAACATCTTCGGCCGTCTGAATTCTGAGTACAATATGTACATCGGTAATAGTCGGAGCATTGTCTTTTTGTTCGGCGTTCAGTTCTACTTCCATTTTTTCGAAAGAAAGACGCATTTTTTGTGCAACCATTGCGAAGATAGTTCCAATGCATCCGCTTAATGACATCACACACAGTTCAAGTGCTGTCGGGCCGTTGTTGTCACCGCCTTTGGCACCAGGAAGATCAACAACGGTGCTGTGATTACGCCCGTTGTCAACAACAGACTGAAAGTTTCTGGTCCAGAGAGAAATTGATTTCATGTTTTCTTTTTTTAGTATTTGGTTGTAATTTTTTTCAACAACAGAGGTGAAGCGGCTTTTCGGGCATTCCCATATCCGTTTCATTCGGTCCTTTGTACTTGGCTTTCGGATCATAGCTGACTCCAAGCTTATCCAATAAAGGTTCCACAGCCACCTGATGCACCTGCAAACCAATGTCCCATGGATTGTATCCCAACAACAATCCGGCAAGCTCTTCATAAGTAAGGACCGGAATTCCATACCCATTCTCCCCATATGTTTTCCCATCCATTTCGGCAATGACATATTGCCAGCGATCGAGAAAATAGGTGCACCCGGGACAATTGGCAATTATGCAATCGGGCTTGTAGGGCTGCATGGAATCAAATTTGATTTTTGAATTGGCAACAGAATAACCACGATTGGATTTAAGCAGATACTGACGAAATCCAAACCCACAGCAATGGCGACGTTCGGGGTAATCGACCTGCGCGCCGCCCCAGGCATCAATCAATCCTGCAAGCACATAAGGAAATTCAGCACCACCAACACCACGTTCAGGAAATATTTTTGCATAGTGACAGCCCACATGATCAACCACTTTAAGTGGCTCATTGGTGTTTTTATTTATTAATCCAAACTTTGCCTTTGCAGCAATTTCGTTTCGGAATTTATAAATAATATCACTGGTGTGTGCCAGATTTTTCGGAATTTCAAATGTCATTCCGGTCGTCCGTTTCAAAATTTCACGTGCTTCTTTTTCTTTTTCAGGAAAATGTTTCCATGTTTCAATCATTTCGGAATAAATACCAAAAGAAGTAACACAAGAACACACAAAATTCTCAAAACCTGCCTCCGTCATCAGCGCAAACTGACGTGCCACAACAGTCATGGTCGTTTCGAAAGGAATCACACCCGAATGATAGGCGATGCCTGTACACGTGGTCTGGCGCGGATCATCGTAAATATTTTTTCCAAGATCATTGGCAAGAATTTTCATGAAAAGATCTTCTGCCGCCGGAAAAAAATTCTGCCGGATGCAACTGCGCGCCAGATAATAATCATCGTCGGCAATTTCTTTCTGATAATTTTCCCAATTAATGTTTGGCTGATATTTCATGATTCGTCGCCTCCTTCGTAGGTTTTATAAAAATACTCATCGCGGCCTTTGCTAAATTCAATACCGTGCTGCATAGCATATTCCTGCGAAGCACTTTCAATTTTTCTGAAGCGCTCGGTGGCTCCTGTGGCATCAAAAATCTTCTGTAAATCGGCAAGTGATTGTTTATCTGTATTACGCAATGCGCCTGCTTTATCTTGTTTATAACTGGCTCCCAGTCTCTGCAGAATGTCAGTCCGGTTTTCGCGCATCCATTTCCACACCGGTCCCTGTTCGGGATACATCTCATTACTGACTTCATCAATGTAAACACAATAACCATATTCAAGAATATGATCACCTACTGTGCGCTTGATGGCCAACTGTCTGCGACCTTGTTCACTATGCATGAAAAAACCGGTTTCAATGGAAAGAGCACGCAATGCCTGAACTATATAGCAAGGTACATTGTCGCGCGGGCAGCGGGTTTTGCATGACAAGCACTCACCGCAACGCCAGATATCATCTTTTTTTAAAAGTTCTTCAAGGTCTTTTTCATTTTCTTTCTGAACCAGATCGACAATCTGCCGTGGATCGTAATCACTCACAGCCGCAGCCGGACAAACAGCAGTACATGTTCCGCAATTGATGCAGGCTTTCATGCCTTCCTCGTAGCGAATATCCTTTTTTATCTCAGTGTATAGACCCATATTCAAAATTAACTGATTTCAATAATACGGATTGCACCTGTTGGGCAAACTTCAATACATTTTCCACATAAATCACACAATTCTTCATTACATACAAATCGTGTAGGTTTACAGGGAACATCCATTGTCGTGCAATACTTCACACATTTATCGCAACTGTAATTCGACACACGACTGATGGCTTTTTTATCACAAATATTATAACAACGACCACAATTGGTGCACAAATGACAATCAATTTCGATGACCTTTTTCATAACCATTGCTTCAGACTCCTTCATGATTCTGCAATTAAAATTCTATTCCTTCCCGGGCCTGTATTCCACGAGCAAAATAATGTTTGATTTCTTTCATTTCCGTAACCAGATCGGCCATATCAATCAGTGCTTCCGGAGCATAACGTCCTGTAAGAACAATTTCCATCTCATCAGGTTTTTGCTCGAGTAATGCAATAACATCGCCTAATGGAAAAAGTTTGTAATAAAGCGCAATGCATATTTCATCAAGCACCACAATATCATATTGATTATTGCTGATAATGGCCGTAACACAATTCAAACCGGTGTGAGCTGCATCAATATCTTTTTGTGTTGGTTTGTTTTTAATGAAACAATCCAACCCAAACTGATGAATTTCAATTTCAGGAAATCTTTTCAACGAATCCAGCTCTGAATAATGCATACCTTTGACAAACTGTGCAATATAGGTTTTCTTTCCCGCACCTGCAGCCCGCACAGCAAGCCCGATTGCAGCGGTTGTCTTTCCTTTCCCGTTGCCTGTATATAAATGAATGTATCCTTTATTTTTATCAGCTGTCATAATTAAACTTTGAACTTGCGAAGGTAATACTTATGATCATCAAATTCAACGCAAATTATATAATTCAGACTAATCATTTCAGAAAGAATGCGTTCATCAGCTTTATCTTTCTCCAGGATTTCCTTCATCACATCGTCGCGGATCGGATGCACCGAACACATATTCACAATATCCTCGATGGCATTTCCGGTTACACCCACAAATGTTCCTTCAAAACCAGTCATCAATTCCGTTTTGATTTTTTTGGATGTAAAAATATTCCAGGCCTGATTGATGCTGGCTTCGTCGGGCGATGTAGCCCATTCAACAGCCGGCGGACGTGTAGGAATGGAAAGATAGGCCACCGAAGGCGACAACGCTGCAACCAAAACAGCCGTTTGCTCCACACTGCCAGCATCGTTGTTTACACCTTCAACCAACATGGTTTCACTGATCAACTCGCCATGAAACATGTCTTTGAATGCCTGCAGACCACTCAGATAATTGCTGAAAGACAATCCCTTCATCGGACGGTTTATCTTTCTCCATATCGCTTCGTTGGGTGCATCAACTTTTACTGAAACCAGGTCTGCCCGGTCCAGGTCTTCGCGAACCTGCCCATCAAAGAGCATTGATGCATTTGTTATAACAGCTATCGGAATGCCGAAACTCTTGAGCTTCTCAATTGTTTTTCCCAAATTCAGATCAAGTGTTGGTTCACCATTGGCAACAAATGTCAGATAATCGGGCTTATCGTCCGGAGACAACGCTGCCATATGCTTTTCCAATTCTGAAAATATCACATCCGGAGAATAAAACACTTCGCGCGTAATGCTGAAATGCTTTGTGAGTCCAACCTGACAATAAATGCAGGAATACGAACAGACTTTTCGAGATGGGATATTGTTTATTCCCAGACTTTTTCCCAAACGCCGCGAAGGAACCGGCCCAAAAGTGATCATTTGATTTCGTTTTGAATGTTTTTCCAGATGTTCAAAGTATTTTTCGAAACAATCGATTCCGGAGCATATTCAACATAACTTTTCCCATTTACCATGGCTTCGGTAACAACCGGTTCGTAAGGCAGCAAAGCAACCACCGGAACATTCATTGTAGCACAATACTGCTTTATTTCTTCAGTCATTTCTGCATTCAGGTCATACTTATTGATTACAACCATTGCATAAATGCGGAAATGAAAAACAGTTTCCAAAGCCCTCTCCAAATCATGCTTTCCCGACAATGTTGGTTCGGTAACAATGATTACTTTATCGATGCCGGTTATGGTAGAAATCACCGGACAGCCAATACCCGGAGGTCCATCATAGAGAATCACCTCATAATTATTTTCCTTGGCTATCTCTTTGGCTTTTTCGCGTACCAGACTCACCAGACGCCCCGAATTCTCTTCACCCGGAGCCAGACGACCATACACCATGTGACCATAGCGGAAAGTACCACTGTATAAACGGCTTTTATCATTATCAAGCATCGAAATGGCATTAACCGGACAAATACGCTCACAAAGCCGGCACCCATCACAACTGATTTCCGATATTTCGACCCGGCCATTCACTTCGGAAATGGCTCCAAACTCACAATAATCAATGCATTTCCCACACTGCGTGCATACATCATAATTGATTTCTGCCTTTTGTCCGGAAACAAAAACTTCTTCTTCGGAATGATTGGGCTGAAAAAGCAAATACTGATTGGCCGCATCCACATCGCAATCAGCAAGTAAAATATTTTTCGATATACTTGCCAGTGAAGCAACCACACTACTCTTTCCGGTTCCACCTTTACCACTGATTACTGCTACTTCCATGACTGTTGAATCAAAGTTTTATATAAATCCTGAAATTTTTCCAACCACAATTGATCGATGGCCGAAATCAGTTTTCCTTTGGAATATGCCAGCGCAATTTCGCGCGAAAAAGGAATCTCCATAAGCAACGGCAAATTCATTTTTCCGAGATAATCATACACATCGCGGTTGCCAATACCAGCACGGTTTACAATAACACCAAGCGGCTTATTCATCTCACGCAAAGTCTCAACCGATTGCTTCAGATCGCTCAGACCAAAAGGCGTTGGTTCGGTAACCAGCACAACAAAATCGGCCAGATTAGCAGTCTGTATAAAAGGACACGACGTTCCCGGCGGAGAATCGAATAAAACAAAAGGATCGGCATCGGCTTCTGCAATTGATGATTTGATCACTTTTACAGAAGAATACACGCCGACTTTTGTGCGACCTTCTACCAATGCATGAGTTGCATCTACAGCGTAACGCGAAACCGTTCCCAGCAGACTTTGCTTTTCGCTGATGGCATTGTCGTTACAAGCTACAAAACAAGCACCACAGCCATGACAAAGATCTTCCATAACCTTAATGACATGCATTGAAGGAACATGGAAAATGGCATTATAGGTGCAATAATCATGACAGCGTCCACAATGGGTACACATGCCTTCATCAATCACCGGAACCTTTTGGGTTATTTCAAACGATTTTTCCAAAGACCCGCTGATAAACAAATGCACATTGGGTTCTTCGGCATCACTATCAACAATGGTAGCCGGCAGATTGGCATGCTGCATGGCATAAAACAGATTGGTAGCAACAAATGTTTTGCCGGTACCACCCTTGCCACTGGCAACAGCGATTTTAATTTTTTGAATTTTATCAGTCATATTCCAATCGCATCTTTTCATCACACAAAGTGGGCGCTATCAGCCGTTTCCACGAACTGCTGTTCCATGTGCCCAAAGCCTGATGAGTAATAAAATATTTCTGAGGAATCGGATGAGTTCCGACAACCACTTTCAATCCATATTTCTCAGTAATGAATTTCTCAAAATATTCAATGTTGCGGCAAGGCGGATAGCCAACCACCATACCAGTTGCAAAATGAACATGCGTTACACCATTTTTCACCATTTCGGCAGGCGCATATTCAATGTTCCCGCCAGGACAACCGTCGCAGGTAGTGTAAGCCGCAATTTCAACGTCCTGATTCTGGTACATTGAAAAGGCCCCTTCGCGCTTTTGCAGAGCTCTGAAACATTTTCCACCAGCACAGGTATGATAACGGTTACAAATGATAATGCCAATCTTAATCTTTTCCATCCTTACATTTTTTAAGGATTATACACATTAAAACTCCCTTTTTCAACACCCAGACGTTCACCAATCACATCGCATTTGGCCATCAATAAAAAGAAAATACGCGGATCGTGCAGATCAATCAATCCTTCGAGATTTCCCTGACCTTTCGAAATAATCAGATCAGCTTCGTAAAAAACTTTTAAAAACTCTTGGCTGCAATTTGGTAAAACCGTGGAAGGATTGCCCGCTCCATTAGAAATGACATCGGCCACCTTGTCGATTCCCACCAAAAGAGCATCTTCCATGGTTACATCGTTGAGAATGGCTTTGCCTCTCACCGCAAAAGTAACATGGTTGTGCATGATGGTTTCGATGAACAATCGGTCAAACACTATTTCGCCGGCATTATCACCCAGATACAATATATGTTTTGCTTCGGCAATACGGGTTCTGAGCTGTTCCGAATAATCAATGGCCAGCTTGACTTCCAATGCTTTTTTAATGGTAGCATGAATGTCGAAATTGCTGTGAGCGCCATAATCCATTACATTTCCGGCAATAGCCAACCGCAAAGCCATCGTAAAAGGATCATCGGAGTGCATGACCTGCGGTTTAATTTTCTGATAGAGCTCAAGCGCAATCTCATTGTTTTCTTTTTTTTCTGAAGCAAAAGGATCGCCCTCTCCAATCATTTTTCCGAAAGCTGTATTGAGAATCTGCTGCACCTGTTGTGCAGGCAAATAATCATTTTTTTTCCAGGTTTCATCGTAAAACCGGAGAAATTCATCGCGCGATTTTTGATCAACATTAAACTTGTCAAACAAACGTTGATATGTTCTCAGAAAACATTGCAAACATCTTTCATCGATGCGCTTTTCCGTTTTAGTGCTTGCACTGTCCGTCATGTTCATGTCCATCATGATTGCAATAATTGGCACTCAACTGAAGCCGGTTGTTCAGGAAATCCTCGACCAGTTCTGTAGCGCTTTTGATGGGTGCTCCGACAAAAGCATTAATATTCTGCTCGTTGAACAACATGACGGCTTGTTGTCCCATGCCACCAGCAATGACGTCGGTAACACCAAAACCAGCAACCCAGCGTGGGTACAAACCTGGAACATGTTCCGGCGGGACAACTTCTTTAAAATCAATGACCATGTTGTTTTCAGCTTCAACAATAGCAAAAGTCTGACAATGACCAAAATGTGCACATAGCACTCCATTTTCAAGGGGAATAGCAAATTTTCTTTTCATTCAATCTTATTTTTAAAAAAAGGGAGGCGAAGAGTTACCTCCCTTAAAATCAAAAACCACTTATGAAACAAGCCCGACCTCTTCTGCCGAAGCATTTTTTGTC
>DAOPKE010000019.1:29472-32725 GCA_035390965.1 Bacteroidales bacterium
ATCAAAAACCACTTATGAAACAAGCCCGACCTCTTCTGCCGAAGCATTTTTTGTCTGAATTTGATCTGAACCTCAACATCCAATTGTTTAATTATTGTCCGATTTCAATTAAAATGTTGTTCAGATTTTTGTAAACCAAGTTATGTTTTTTCAGAACCAAAAACAGGTTTCAAAAAACTACACCTGCCCATTTCCATTCTGAGCACCACGGCCAAAACCGCGACCAAATCCACGACCAAAACCTCGGCCAAATCCGCGGCCAAAGCCACGTCCGCCACCACGACCCCAGCCAAAATTATTTGCCTGAAAATCGTCGGGTAAATTATTGTTGGTGTTTGCATCAGCTTCAGAAGTCTGATTGCGGGCGCCAGCACCGAAATTTGTGCAACGTCCCATTCTGCGGCCAGTCATGGCCCCTTGTCCGTTTGGACCTGTTTTATCAAATCCTGGCATATTAACCTCCTGTTTTTAAATTATTGGTTACCTTCTTTTTTTCTTTTTCCTTTACCATCGCCGCAACCATCAGCTTTACGACGTTTTCCGAGTCCTTTCCCCAGTTTCTTCAGCTTTTCTTCATCCGAAAGCTTACTGCACCGGCCAAGTTTGCGGCCAGTGCCTGAACCATTACCATCGGGTCCTGTTCCATCTAAACGAGGCATGACATTTTAATTTTAATGATTCAACAATGCTGTAACGTCCCTTACAGACTTGGGTTCTTTTATAATGATCATCTGAATTCTCAGACTATCAAGCAACGATTTTATTTTCATTCCGAATTCACCGGAAACAATCTTTTCCACATTTTTTTCGGCCAAAAGCTGAACTGAAGCCGGGCCTGCACCTTCCGATGCATTTTTATTCGGATTGGGAATAAATTCCGATGACTTGCTTTCAGTGTCATAAACAACAAAATACGAACAACGCCCAAAACGGCTGTCCAACATTGAGTCAAAAGAATCTCCGGTCGATGTGATTGCTACTTTCATATTATTGGTTTTTAAAACTTCCTCTGCGATATCCTGCCCGACGATTTAATGGAGCGCCGCAGGAAGAGCAAACTAATTGATTACACGCCGTTCCTGGTTCGCGGCTGACTTTTTCGCCACAAACAGGACAAACACAAATTTCGGCACAATTGCCACTCATTACAAATGCCGTCTCCAATTCAGAATTGTGGGTCTCAAATGTCTGATTGCCACACAAAGGACAACTTTCAATGGATCGGTCTTTGTCTGGATTATTGAAATTACAATGACATTTCATGCAATAATGCCAATCGCTGTCAAAATAAATTTTACCTCCTTCAACCACTATGGGACGGCATTCAACAAAAGCATTGGCCAACTTCTGGCGCAACGATGCATAAATCCGGGTGAAAGTTGGCCGCGATACATTCATAATGGCCGATGCTTCGGCATGATTGCAATTGTCATAATCACACAATCTCAATGCTTCATATTCCTCATACAACAACGTTACCGGTTCTTTTTCCTCCGTGTCGGATTCTTGGCCATAGGGCTTAAATCCTTTCATTGAAGGGGGATTTAGAATTTTACGAAGTCGTTTCAATCGTGCCATAATTTTATTTTGAACAATTGTTCACTGCAAAGATAATGAACTTTTGTTCATTTGGGATATTTTTTTTTACTTTGTTTAAAATTTTAACACTAATGAATTCAGCAACAACCCAAACCCGTGTAATTTTCCCTGCCGACCTCAATAATCATGAAACCTTGTTTGGAGGAAAAGCACTCATGTGGATGGACGAAGTGGCCTACATAACAGTGCTCAGATACCTTAAAAATAATGCAGTAACCATTGCCGTAAACAAACTCAATTATATTAATGCGATAAAAGCCGGCGATATTATCGAGATTTCAGGTGTTGTAACTCAGGTTGGCAGCGTGAAAATCACTGTTCACGTCGAAATTTACCGCGAAGAAATGGAATCGGGACAGAAATCCAAAGCCATTGAAGCCGATTTTGTTTTTGCACCGATTGATGAAAACCATAAACCAGTGAGAGTGAAAATGGTCGGATGAACGAAACAACTTTACAGATTCACGGATATGCAAAAAAACACTACCTTTGATACTATCAAATGATACTATACAATGAAGTCATTCACAGCCCCATCATTCACCATTAGCGCACGAATGCTCGAACTGGTGGCTTCGGTGTCGGAAAAGTCGGGAGCTATAAACGCCCTGTTTCTCAACAAAATTCCACTCCATATCCAAACCGAAAACCGATTTGAAAGCATTGTTTCGGGTCTTCTGCTCGATGGCAACAATCTAAACAGCAAACAAATACACGACATTCTGATAGATAGTGTTCCTGACTGGAACAACAAAGAAAACAGAGAAATACTCAATTTGCTTACGGTATATAAAAAAATAGGCCAATGGCACCCATACAGCTTCACCTCGTTTTGCGCTGCTCACCGCACCCTGATGGATGGACTGAGCGAATCAGCAGGACATTTGCGGACTCAAAATGTGGGCATCAGACTTTATCGAAAAAAAATCAAGACAGCCCCGGATCCCAAACATCTCGAATCATTGCTCGAAAATTTATTTTCTTATGTAAAAACAAGCCGAGATCTTTTATTGGTGCGAAGTTGCGTGTTTTTTTATGAAATATCATTTATTCACCCTTTTGAACATGGCAACGGTCGCCTTGCCCGGATATGGCTGAAAATTCTGCTCAACGAATACAATCCTGCTTTTGGCTCTTTAGCCATCGAATCGCTCATGCTATCACAAAAACAACAAATGCACGATGTATTGTCACGTTGCATCCGTTCCGGAAAATCGACTTTGTTTATTGAATTTATGCTTGGACTCATTGATGAAGCCCTTGCTATACTGCTTCAGGAAAAACCTCCGGTCATTTCGGCCGAAGACCGCATGGATGCTTTTCGTCAGAGCTTTGTGCAGGACATGTTTACCCGCAAGGAATACCTCCAGTTTTTTAAAAATATTTCCACCGCCACCGCCAGCCGCGATCTGCAAACAGCCACCGACCAGGGCATCATTCACAAAACCGGCGATAAAAACCAAACGGTGTATCGGTTCAGAACAAAATAAATATGAAAAATACTGTAGTCATTTTATGCATTTCGATATTGGTGCTTTGTGCTTGCACCAATGAAAACAAACAATCGGACAAAACTTTTGACGATTTCTCAGTACATGAGGATATTGAAAAAGCTGATTCGTTTTGTACCATTCCGTACAACGGCCTGAAAAAT
>DAOPKE010000019.1:32825-36149 GCA_035390965.1 Bacteroidales bacterium
CCTCTGTTCTATTTTTGCAACGACAGCATCGGCACACTGACTTATCCGTATTCGATGTTTTTTAAAGCGTGGTTTGTGAGTTACATTTCATCATACTATAAAGCAGAAAATGGTTGGGTAACCGAATTTGGTTTGTTTGTAGCAAAAGTAATTCATCACAACAGACTTCAGGATAAAGGGATCCATGAACAGAAACTGGAACAAAAACTAGAGGATTTTGAAAACTACTGTTACAGCTATAAAGGATTTCTGGTTGAAGATTTGGGTTATATTGATAATTGCACCTATTTCTTCTTTCCCGACAGCAATCGTTTTATTTTGTACTATGCACCCTGATGAAAACTTGTAGATACTAATTCAAACACACAAATAAATTTAAAACCATTCACAGCTCACCGATCACTGCTGGAATAATAGCATTTTGACTTCCACTGACTACTGACTCCGCCGCGGCGGATGGCTACTGACCACTGGCTACACCGACGCTTCGGTCGGCGCTTTCAGCTGGCTACTGACCACTGGCTACTGGCTGCTGGCTACTTCACAACGATTTCATCCACAAACACCCACGACTTCAAACCCGCATACGCATGCCAGGCAGGGAGCGCTTTTGTGGCAGTGATGGTGAATTTTATAAATCGTGTTTTTTTGCCTGTTTCATCAAAGATAAATGCTTTCATCATCGGCTCGGTTTGCAGATTGTCCGATGAATACAGCGTTACAGGCTCATTGTACTTTTTGCCGTCTTTTGACAACTGGCACGAAACGCTCACCGGATGAGTGATCCATGACTTCGGATATTGCAAAGTGCTGATTTCGGCCGATTGAATTTTCTTCACTGCACCTAGATCCAGCACAATTTCAACATCGCAGGCTTCCCAGCCCAGCCAGTTGATTTTATAATCTTCGGTGCCATGAACTCCGTTGGTCAGCGTGCCGGGGCCTGCAGCCTTGTAACGCTCATCGGCTGCCGGATTACATACAACTGTTTTCTGAAATGCCAGATTGTCTTCGGTACTGACCTGAATATTCCGTTGCGTATTTTCGTACCAGATGTTGAATGAGAGCCCGTTTTCATTGAAATGAATCACATTATTCTGCGTACAAATCTGTTTGAATTTTTCGAGCATTTTGATCATTCGATCGCGCAGAACCCAGTCGCCGTCAACTTTATCGTACCACCCGCGCGGACCGAATAAATCGGTTTTGGCAATTTCCATTTCCGAAAACATAATGGGCAGCCGTGCAATCTGTACCCGTGCAAGCAGCACTGTGTCCTCACTTACAAGACTTTCGGCCATGTCGAAAAAAGAATGGTATGTGGCCAGATTTTCGACCGAAAGATACGTGTTGGCCGCCTGTACCGGGTTGCCATAAATGTCGAGGAACTGATTGTAGCGCTGACATTCGGCATGAAGTAAATCGAAGTATTTCCGGATCCATGGCGCAGCAGGACCATAATAATGCTGCATAAAATCGTCGATGACAGCATCTGCATCAGCATCAGGATTCCACATCAGCTTGCTCATGAGATAGGATTTGAGCTCAGCAAATTCAACCCCATGCGATGCATTACATTGCTGGAAATTGGCAATCACATTATTGTCTGTGAAATACTGAAGGTTTGGCTGCAAAGTATGAAACAACGGAAACGGCGTCAGATAATTCGAAAACTGAACTTCGTAATCCCACATCATGATGTTTTTACTGATTCTACCCCACCCTTCCATATCCTCGCGGAACGAGGCTGCACCCGGGTCTTCAGCAATCGGTCGGGTACGGTTTAGTTCAATCGAGCACAACGTAATCATGACATTGCTGTCGGGTTTTGTGATCAGTGGCGGTTTTCGGGTGTACTGATACGCTAATGTGGTAATGGTTTTATCCGGAAATTCTTTGGCCACCGCATTCACAAAACGCAGCATCAATCCGGCCGGAGAGCCTTCCTGAAGATCGACATCCTTGCATTTTTCGCATTGACAATATTCGTAATTATCGTTCTGACTCACCGACCAGTATTGAATATCGGGATGTGCTTCCATTTCTTCACGGAGCTTTTCAATGGTGATTTCCAGTACGTCCGGATTAGTCAGACACAGCTGTCCATGCGGTACACGCTTACCATTCACCAGCGCAAAATATTCCGGATGTCCGGCAAAATAATTTTCAGGTGGTAACAGTTTATTAAATGTATGTACGTAGTATCCATGCCAATCATCTTCGCGCCAGCGGTCCTCAATGGTATTCAGTTTTCTGAAATATTTATAGCTTGTATCAGATGCAAACGGACCATTCACAATACGGATGGTGGCCGGAGGAATCTGAATATCGTTGATCGGATTCAATGAAATGACTTTCATAACCGGTACGTATTCGGCATCGGGAGCCAGCATGCGTACACCCAGATAATCTTCGAGAAAACCGGTCACGCCATAAATAACGCCCATGCCACTGCCACCGGTGATATAGATATTGCTTTCAGAAGTCGAGATGCAATAACCGTCTTCGGCAAGCAAACGAGTTGTTTCAAAACAATAACCCGAAGGAAACTGACTGATAATAAAAGCCGGATGCTTTGCCAAAGGATGATTGTCGTGATAGATCGGCAATTTGGCCGAACTGATTTTAAACAAATACTGCTGCAGGATATTGGCAGCAATCAGGTCATTTTGGCTGGCCTGAGACCGAACGATAATGCAATATTTACTTTTCCCATTTTCAACCAAGCGAAGTTCACTGCTGCAAACAGCTGATAATGAAGCAACAAAACAAAAAACAAGTGTTGAAAAAAGAATTCTGATTTTCATTCTCCAAAGAAAACAAGAAACATGCATTTATAAGCTATTCAAAACCCTATAGCTTTTCATTTATTATCAACAATAAATGAACATGAATTCAACAGAAAAACAACACTTATCAACATGTTTTCAAACAAATAAAAGCATCAAAAAGAAAGGATGGGACAAATATAATACTAGTTTACAAGCAAATAGCTGTAAAACCAACCGAAGTTTTGTTAATAACTCTACGAAAACATATGGGTACCCTGCATGAGCCCAAGAAGTATTGCGCCCAAAGCAAAGAGAATACCAATGATAGCCAAAGCTTTCTTCTGTTTTATGGCAGGAATAAGACAAAGAATAATTCCAACGGTACCTGCAATAATAATGATTTCGCCAATGCTGATTTTCATGTCAAGAGCTTCGTGCCACAAACGCATACTCAAATCATCCAACTTACCCTGAAGGGCTTTCACTTTGGGCACATAAGTAGGGTCTGCTGAAAAAGTCTGAGGCGCGCCAGATTTGAGGCGACAAGACGAAG
>DAOPKE010000020.1:0-35401 GCA_035390965.1 Bacteroidales bacterium
AACCTTGTTCTTGACCTCGATCTCGCTGAAAGCCACTCACCGCTCGCTATTCACTGCTCACTGCTGTCGATTCTCGCTTATTGATTTTCGTAGCTCAGAATTTCATCATTAAAATACGCCATATGCACGCCGGCTTCAGCAAACATGGCCTCGCTTTCTTTGGCATCGTGATAGCGGAACTCGCACACCACGCGTTTGATGCCGCAATTGATGATGAGCATGGCGCAGGTGCGGCAGGGTGTCATTTTGCAATACAGGGTTGCGTTGTCGAGCGAGATGCCATAACGCGCTGCCTGTGTGATTGCGTTCTGTTCGGCATGAACCGTACGCACACAATGTGTGGTGGTGCGGCCATCCTCGTGTATCATTTTTTTAAACAGGTGCCCGACTTCGTCGCAGTGCGCCAGTCCGATGGGTGAGCCCACATAACCGGTGACCAGAATGCGTTTGTCGCGCACAATCACACAGCCCGATCGGCCGCGGTCGCAGGTGGCGCGCTTGGCAACGGTGTTGGAGACTTCCATAAAATATTCATCCCACGATGGACGACGATAGGGAATACCTGCCGAAGCCGCTTTCTCCCTGGCTTTCACCTCGTCCATAATGCGTTCGATCTGATCGAAGAGCTGCTGAAAAGTACCATTGTTGTCGAGCGCAAAATCGGATGTTTCAATGCATTTCATCAGGTTTTGTGTGCCCGGATCGGCGCCGTTCATTTCCCGGTTTTCGTTGGCAATAAAGGTGTCGTAGTCAATGTTGTCGGTTTCCGAACCGCGCTGTTTGATTCGTTGAAAACGGATGCGTGCATCGGCATCAATGGCCAGCAGAAAAAACCCGCCTTTAGCGCGCAGGGCCTCAATCTCGCCTGTGGTGCGGATGCTCTCGATGATGGCATTCTTTCCGTTTTTTACGGCCTGATTGTGCAGTTGTTCAACAATATACGATGCTCCGTGTTTTGCGCGTAGTTCGTTGGCTACAGTTACCATGCTGTCGCGGTTTTCGGGCATTTTACGCCGGCGTATTTCTTTCAGCAGAAACTGCCGAACCGAAAAGTGTGTAAAATCGCGGTTGCGAACCAGATAATCAACAATGGTTCCTTTGCCTGCACCCAATGTTCCTGTGATTCCGATGATGATCATATCAAATAATTCTTGAATGCAAATGTAGTGAAAAGTGGATGAATCCGATTTTTACAAGAGATATTCAAATGAATTTGCTTGTGAAACAAGCCACGTTGTGTTACATACCTCATGTCTTACGCATGTTACCTTATGCCTGGAGTTTATCCCGACGAAGGCGGGACCTTACGCCTTACGCCTCATGCCTTACGCCTTATGCCTCATGCCTTACGCCTCATGCCTAGCGCCTTTTATCATTCTTTTACAAAGCGTGCAGAATTTTCCGAATCATTAGTAACAATGCGGATCAGATACACACCGCTTTTAAGCTGCGATGCGTCGATGGAATTGTTATTTAGTTTGCCGGAAATAATTAGACGGCCGGTTACATCATAGATCATCCATGCAGCATTTTGTGGTGCAGGTTCAATGAAAAGCAGGTTTTGTACTGGATTTGGATATATTTTTACCTGATTGTATTCAATTTCGCCAATGGACTGAGCAATGGCATAAAAATCTGAGGACATGCTTGAGCAGCCATTTGTAGCTGTAATTTCAAGCGAATAATATCCGGTCTGATCTATATCGACAGCTGATCCTGTGGCTCCTGTAATGGGCATCCCATCCAAAAACCACTGATATGAATAACCCGTAAGCGAAGTTACAAGCTGGCCAGCAGAAGGATAGAATGTTGGATATGGTGGATTCTGTTTCACAAGCACATTCATCATGGAGGACTGAACCTGACATCCATGGATATTTGATACTAACACATGATATTCTCCTGATGAAGTGGGTTGATAAATGGAATTACTGGCGTTGATGATGGCCGATCCATTCAGATACCATTGCCATGCGTCGCCCCCGGAAATGATGAGCTGCATTGAATCTGACACACAGGCAGTATCGTTTGGAACAGCTGAGAATGATTGGATTTGCGGTGTTGGAAATACAGTAATTGTATCACTGTTTGAAAAGGTTAATACGTCATGCTGTATTGTAAATGTAATGACCAGCGAACCGCTTATTAAAGTTTGTAAGCCAGATGTATGACCATTGAAAGAAACAGTGCCGCATTCATCATCGCCTGACTGTCCTCCACCCATAAAGTCATCATTTTCCCACACGTTGATATAGTAGGTGGAATCTTCAAGAATGATGGGGCTGAATGTGAAAGTAGGATTTGTATTATTTGAAGCGAATGATCCGCTGTTGTTGAAAATTTCCGTTGAATTTCTTCTGATTTTGATATAATAATCCGGGTCATCAAAAGGGTCGGCACAATCGGAGCTTACTATTGTAACAGAGGATAATGAGTAGGAAAGAGTGTCAATAGTTGTTTCAAGTGTTACTATATAATCGCCGGGGCTTGTGTAATTTTGTGCCGGTGGATTTTCAAGCAAACTTTGATTGCCGTTTCCAAAGTCCCATGCATATGAAAACCCTGGATGGCCATTGCTTTCATAATTGGCTGTGAATGCAGAGGAGTGTGGTGCGCATCCGTTTGGGCTGCTGATGGTAAAGCCCGCATTGCTTGATGGATTTGGGAGAATATTGAGTGGTATTTCGAATGAATCATCCGATGTTTGATTCATGCCGAGGACAGTTACATAAGCAGTTACATACACGGTGATTACGTATGAGCCCGGAATGAGCGGAGTGCCGCAAAAACGCGCGCATCCATATTCTGTGGCAGGCGGGTTGGATGATGGGTAAAAAATGTCGTTGGCCGAACTGGATGTAAACTGCAATCCATAGGGCATTCCAACAACTCCGGTGACATGAAGCTCGTTCAGGGTAACATTAAAACCAGTGGCAGAATCCTGAAACTGTGCGGGCAGATAAAAGGATAGGTCTGCCTCGTATGGCTGCATGGCATAGCCGTCGGGGAGCGAGGCTGGACAGATGGTTGGTTTGGCCGGATTGTTTGTGCAGGTAGTATCCGTGATGCAGCCCGGACATTGGGCCAGTGATGAAAAAACCGGAAGAAAGATATTGATTAGCAACAGTATATTTCGTATCATAGAAAATGATATTGGTTGCGCAAAATTAAACAGTATTTCGCAATGACCAGTCAATTATTTGTTATTGTACTTAGCGTCTGGTATTCAATATTCACCCTTTACATCAATAAAATCAAGGTTTTTCAGAAGTGTATTTTTGTAATGCCGGATTCTGTTTGTGCTAACAGGAAAATTTGATTAAATTTGTCCTGCTCAATTTCTGACAATGACTTTGACTATCGAGAACTTTATGCTGATTGGGGCATTGCTGCTTTTTGTGAGCATTGTCATTGCACGCAATTCGGCACGGTTTGGATTGCCGATGCTGATTTTTTTTCTGGGAGTGGGCATGCTTGCCGGTAGTGAAGGTATTGCCGGTATTCAGTTTAACGATCCAAAGGCAGCTCAGTTTATTGGAGTTATCAGTTTGTGCATTATTTTGTTTTCATCGGGACTCGAAACTGATTGGAGCAGAGTTGGTCCTGTTCTTGGACGTGGATTGTTGTTATCGACTGTTGGTGTTGCGCTCACCGCAACGGCTGTTGGTCTCTTTGTCTGGCAGGTGACTGATTTTACGTTACCAGAGGGGTTGTTGCTCGGGGCTATTGTGTCTTCAACCGACGCTGCTGCCGTTTTTTCAATTCTCCGGGAAAAAAATCTTGCCTTAAAACCTGGCTTGCGTCCTACATTGGAGCTTGAAAGTGGCAGCAATGATCCTATGGCTTTTGTTCTGGTGATTGCCATGCTCGAATTGGTTGTGAATTCAGCATCGGGCTTCACCGATGTGATCCAATCCTTTATTGCACATATGGCTGTTGGGGCTGTTGCAGGCTTTGGCTTTGGCTTTGTGGGTAAAGAAATTATCAATCGGATAAAATTATCATTCGAAGGATTGTATCCTATCCTGATGCTCTCGCTGGTGTATATTTCGTTTTACGCCACCGACCTGATGGATGGAAATGGGTTTCTTGCTGTTTATATTTGTGGCGTGTATCTTGGCAATCAGAAATTGATACATAAGCGGACAATTCTCAAAATGTTTGATGCAACGGCATGGCTTATGCAGATTATTCTTTTCCTTACTCTTGGTCTGCTTGTTTATCCGTCTCATATTGTTCCGTTTATTGGTATTGGTATTGCCATTTCTGTTTTTCTGATTTTGATTGCGCGACCAATTGCAGTTTTCATAAGTTTACTCCCCTTTAATTTTTCCTCGCGCGAAAAGTTTTTTATTTCATGGGTCGGGTTGCGGGGTGCTGTCCCTATTGTGTTTGCTACTTATCCAATGCTTGCGGGAATAGATAAAGCGGGAGTCATTTTTAATGTTGTTTTTTTTATTTCCATTACTTCTGTGTTGATTCAGGGTACAACATTGCCGGTTATTGCCCGATGGCTGAAGGTTACAGTTCCGCGCTCCATGCGACAGCAAACAGCTATTGACCGGCTTTTGGATGATGAAGATAAATCAGCATTGGAAGAAATTATTATTCCTGAAGACAGCTTTGCTGTAGGAAAGCGTATTGTGGATATCCGTTTTCCAGCCACTTCTATTATTGCCATGATAAGGCGCGGTGACCGGTTTGTGACCCCCAAGGGATCAACGGTCATTGAAGCTGGTGATGTGTTGATGATTTTATCCGAAGATCGTAAAGATCTTCCTGCTGTTTACAGTAGTTTGAAAATCCCATTTGCTAACGCAGCACAAACTCCAGCAGATATGCCGCTCCGAAAACAAGCGATGCGACTCCGTTCATTGTTCCGAAAGCGAGGTTGACAGAAGCTGTTATAATTTAAGCCGGTTATCAGGAATCAGGTAAGATAAAGAAATTTCCATGGCCCCTCTTGTACGCGAGGCAACATGAAAACGGGAAACATTGATGTCGTATGAAAATGACAAATTCAACTGACGCCGGTAGTTTATTTTCGTACTGAGAATTATTGCATCTCCAAATCTGTAATGCATACCGAAGTAAATACTTGAAGCTTTTTCTCGGCCGGTGTATTTTGAATCAAGGCCAGGAATATATCTTATGAAAGAGCCGAATATAAATTGTCTGTACGAAGCCTGTGTCATGAAAACAGCAGATGGATATACCAGAAGTGTTTTGCCTGGTAGTTTTATTGTCATATCAGCATGACCGCACCATCGCAAGGGTAATGATTCTGAATTTGCGTAAAAACTTTCTTGCGGTTTATTTACATGCCATGACGACAATCCAATATTGAGTATGTTTTTATTCGTCCAGTTATGTGTAAACAGCATTCCGGCTGCAAAATCAGGAGCTCCGGTTTTTCCCTGTACAAATGTTTCTTTCGAAGACATGTCCGGATTTATTACGGATCCGTCAAACTGGCTGTTCCATGTGAGCGATTCCATATCGATGCTGCGTGCTGACCATCCACCCTGAATTCCAAGTTTTAAAAATGTCTGTCGGTTGAATTGTACCCGGGAAGCCATACAAAGCTGAACTGTGGTTTGATTGAAATGTCCGGTACCTGTGCGGTCATTGAAAAACAACAATCCGAATGCAAACTTCTTTTTCCGGCTGGACATGTCACCTGAAAATGAAATGGTCTTATAAGGATTTGCAGATACACTTCTCCATTGGTTTCTGTAATTGCTGATGAACCTCCCGCTGCAGTTACCCTCTCCGGCCAATGCCGGATTGATAGTCAGCGGGGTGTTGTCTGTTTGTGAGAAATGAATATCCTGAGGTAATCCACATATCGGGACAAGCAACCAGCACAGTAATATTGCAATTTTTATTTTCATTTCTACCGGACAAGAGTAATGTTTCCGCTGTGTTGAATAATTCTGCCGTCAAGGACGGAGTTGCCTGAAAGGTAGTACATATAGACTCCCGGCTCAAGGTCGCTTCCTCGGAATGTGCCATTCCATGCGCATTCACTGATGACCGGGTTTTGCGGTAAACCGCAGTTGCATTCAAAAACCTTTTCGCCCCACCGGTCATAAATCATGAGACGAATGTTTGTAATATTTCTGCCGGTCGGGATCAGCAGATCATTGATGCCGTCATTATTGGGAGAGAATGCTGATGGAAGTTCAAGATAATCGGTACAATCCGATACTTTAATGATCGTTGAATCAGAGACAGTACCGCAGAAGTTTGAAACTGTAACATAATAAAGGCCACTGTCCTGAGCTGTGAATTGCGCATCCGTGCTGCCATCCTGCCACACGTAGGTGCTCCCATAATTAAAAGCATTAAGCGTTAGTTCGGTGCCGGCACAGATGGTATATGTATCGATAATATCAGAATAGGGAGAATTGAGTTCTGTTATGCTGACCGTATCACAACTTTTACATCCGTTTGAATCTGTTACCGAGACTGAATATTCGCCAGGAAGTGCAATTTCTGTAAAAGAATTCGATGATCCGTTACTCCAAATATAGGAGGCATTACTTGGAACAGATGCATCAATTATTATTGGATTCTGGTCACAGATAAAAGTGTCTGTTGGTAACGATATTGAGGGATTTGGAATTTCTGTAATTATTATTGTATCTGTGTCAGTTCCACAAGCGTTGCTGGCAAGCAGTGAGTATGTGCCTCCCATAGTTGCGATAAACAATGAATCTGTAGAATTATCCTGCCAACTATAAGAAGTGTTATAATGTGAATTTACAGAAATAAAAAGACTGTCTCCACTGCACAATTGTTCATCTGGCCCCAGCGATAACGAAGGTCGATGATTTATTTCAATGAACAAAGTGTCTGAAATAGCAATTCCGCAATCATTTGTAGTTTTTGTAAATAATGCAGCAGTTCCTGTCCATGATTGATTCCAAGCAATCACACAAGAGTCATTACATGTAAAAATGAAATTTCCAGCCTGGGATGGCAATAAATTCCATGTTGTATTATTCGATGTCAAGGAGTCTGAAAAGTACTTAACAGTATCATTTTGGCAAATTATAGTATTGCCAATTGGGCATGGAGAGAAAGATGGTTGAGCACAGCAAACACTACTAAGAGAACTAGTATTATACAATATTTGCAGCCCGAGGTCACCATTGGCTAGTACTATGTCTTTCTTCTGATCGCCATTAATATCTCCAATTGAGATACCTTTTGTATTGTAATGTGTTGCGGCATCAATAAAAAACAGGCTGTATGTATTAAAATATGTTATCGGATTTTGTTCCGTGACTGAAATGTAATTAAAGCCGCCGTGAGTAGTAATCAATTCATTTTTTCCGTCACAATTCAAATCTGCTATCCTCACTGGCTCTGGTGAATCATATGTAATAAAGTCCATAGGAGGCAATAATGAATCAGAAATTGACGAATGATGAAAATTAATGATGAATTTTGAATTGGGGGAATTTGCATCATTCGTTTTCACGATGTCGTTAAGGCCATCGTTGTTTAAATCTCCTATGGCTAAACCAACATTGTAGCCAAACGTAAAAGGAGTGTCAATGTGAGCTTCATATGTGGAATCCAGACCAAGTACTGTTTGTCTGAAAATATATGTCCCTCTGTTAAAATAGCATCCCAAATATATTAAATCCTTTTTATTATCGTTGTTGACATCAGCAATTTCAACTTCATTGTTTTGGTCATAAGGGGCAGAGTATCTTGAAATCTGAAATCCCCCGGAATATTGCTGATACATAACTTTAATAAAATCATTTGATGAATAAGAAACTGCAATATCCTCCAATCCATCAGAGTTTAGGTCCCCTGTACTTAACCCATTGACAGGATAATTATTAGCGTTATTAAGTTGATAAACCTGAATACTTGAAAAACCACCAGTTGAATGTTGAAAATAGATTCCGATGTTTTTGCCAAAACCAATAATAATATCATTGCGATTGTCATTGTTGACATCATTAATTACAATAGAATTTATATTTATTGTTCCATAATGAAGTTTTAATGGCGGCAATAAATTTCCGCTTGTATCCTGTAAATAGATAAAAATTCTATAATCATTGGCAGCATCACCATTGAATGTTGTTCCTAGTACCACATCATTGAGACCATCATCGTTGACGTCATCAATGGCCACGACTTCAGCCCATGAACCGGTGGTGATTATTTGATAAGGCGCAAAACTAATCTGCCCATGAACAAATGGTGAAACCACTAAAAACATCAATAAAATTATAATCCAACGTATCATAATCGATTACAATATTGTTGTCAAAATTAATAAATAAATGTTTCAAAATGGAAAATTCTATCGCAGCACAAACTCCAGCAGATATGCCGCTCCGAAAACAAGCGATGCGACTCCGTTCATTGTTCCGAAAGCGAGGTTGATCTTTTTCGGTCCGTAGAGTCGGACAATCAGATGCTGATAAATTATTAATGCGGCAAAAAGAACAATGCCCGCAAGCGCAATGATATCGCCGTAAACGATGAATCCGAAATGAAACATCAGCATGATTGAAACAGCATGAAACACGGCGGCAAGCAGCAATGAGCGCTTATATCCCAGTGTTGCAGGAATGGAATGCAGCTTTTCCTGCCGGTCGAATTCCATATCCTGCAGTGCGTAAATGATGTCGAATCCTGCGGTCCAGAGCATCACGCCAAAGCACAGAAACAAAAGACCGGGATCGAAAGTTCCGGTGACTGCAATGAAAGTGGCTGCCGGCGCTATTCCCAGCCCCATGCCCAGAACAAGATGTGCCAGCGCTGTGAATCTTTTTGTGTAACTGTAACCAAGTATAATCAGCAATGCTACCGGGCTGAGCCACAAACACAAATCATTGATAAGTGCTGCAAGCAGAACAAACACAGCAGATGAAACAATGGTGAGCATCAGTGCTTGCGTGGGTTTTATAATGCCTGCCGGAATCTCCCGGTTTTGTGTGCGCGGATTTTTTGCATCCATCCGGTGATCGGCCCAGCGGTTGAACGACATGGCAGCTGTGCGTGCAGCGACCAATGCAAGCAGGATCCAGAGCGCTATGAGCCAGGTTGGCAATTCGTAGCCGGATTCCGTTGCAAAGAGAAATCCGATCAGCGCAAAAGGAAGGCTGAAAATGGTGTGCGAGAATTTTATCAGTCTTAGATACCGGATCATCTCAAGTGCGTTTTTCGGCGACTGATGCGGTTTGCAGTGTAAAGCAGCAATGAAATCAGCAGCAGTAACCCTGATACTATGGTCATGCCGCGTCCGATATAATCTCCGTTTTTGGCATAAAAAGTAATGACATCGTTTGCATTGACGGTGTTTCTGATCACATCGCGGGTCCAGTATTCTGTGCGCTGAATGACATCGCCGCGCTGATTGATGAAGCACGAAATGCCCGTGTTGGCCGCACGCGCAATGGATCTCCGGGTTTCAACCGCTCTGAGTCTTGAATACACAAAATGCTGACGGTGGCCTCCGGTATTTTTCCACCAGCCGTCGTTGGTTAGAATAAAAATAATTTGAGCGCCATTGGAAACAAATTCAGTTACGAATTCTCCATAAACGCTTTCATAGCAAATAACAGCACTGACTGGCACCACGCCTTTTGTGTAAACGGTTCTGTCTTTGCTTTTTCCAAGAGTCCCGATGGTGCCTCCCAGATCGATGGCTAGTTTCTCAATCGGTTTTATCAGATGTACGAATGGCATTTGTTCAACACCGGCCACCAGCTTGCTTTTGTGATATGTAACCGGAACGCCGAGCGAATCCATAAATAATGCGGTGTTGTATGCTTCGTAATACATTTGGCTATTGTATCGTCTTGCAGCTGCTGTAAGTGGCTCATTGGGCTTCAGCATGCGAAAAGTTCCTGCGCCTGAAATGAAATGTGATTCTGGCGAATAGTGAACCAGAAACTCCTTTATTTTCATTATGCTGAGCGAGTAATGGAATTCATCCTCAAACATACCTTCCTGTAATACGCTTT
Source organism: Bacteroidales bacterium (assembly GCA_035390965.1). Lineage (GTDB taxonomy): Bacteria > Bacteroidota > Bacteroidia > Bacteroidales > DTU049 > GWF2-43-63. Next base: position 10,002 of record DAOPKE010000020.1, read on the forward strand.
CTGGTGCAACAATGAAATCGACACTCGAATCTACCATGCTTTTGCTTTGCTGCGTGAATAGGCGATCCATCACTTCAGGTACTTTCAGCGTGTATTCTTCGGTATAGGGATTCAGATTGGGTTGCAATAAAACGATGTCAACCGGATTTGATTTTTCCTCGTAAGTGTAATATCGCCAGAAAGACCACGCAGAGGGGAGGACAAATATTAATAATACTGAAACAATGAGCGTATTTCTGCCGCGCGCACAGATTTTCTTTTTAAAAAGACACGGGGCAATCAGAAGAAAAAGCAATATGTTTATAACCCAGATCCAGAGCGAACCTCCGTGTACTCCTGTAATTTCATACCATTGAACCCAGGACACACGCGAAGCGAAAACATTTCCAAGTGTAAGCCACGTCCACGACAAATCCCAGTCCTGATGCAGGAATTCAAATGCAATCCATAAAACAGGCAATATGGCAATTCCGACAATCTGGTTTTTAAGTTGCAGACGGATAAATGCTGAGAACTGTACCACGAGCGCCATCAGGAGACTGTTTACAAGGATGGCGAATAACGCACCGACTTCGGTGGAATTCCAGATCCAGTAAGTAGTGGCAGCGTTCCATAAAACAAAAGTGATGTAACTGTAGCGGAAAGTGGCCATTAGTCTGAATCTGTCAGGATTCTGCCGGATTTGTTCAATAACCATCAGCAATGGAATCAGGGCAATAAAAATCAGAAACGGAAATCCCCGCAGCGGCCATGCAAGGCTCAATAGTAGCGCTGACAAAAAACTGAGAAGAATCAGATGTTTTTTCTTCAGATCCTGCATATTCTTTTTTTTGCGAAGTTACAAAATTGATGACTAATCACGTTTTGTCCAACCAATCATTCCTTGTATCTTTGCAAAAAAAATTCAGACTTATGCCCGAATTATCCGAACAGGAAATCCTGCGCCGCGAAGCGCTGACCCAATTACATGAACTTGGCATTGATCCTTACCCAGCAGCATTGTATCCCGTTACCGCTTACTCAGGTGAAATATTGAATGAATTTGAATCCAATCCTGATAAGTTTAAGGAGATTTGCATTGCCGGGCGTATCATGACGCGCCGTATCATGGGTGCTGCCTCGTTTGCAGAGATTCAGGATGTGCAGGGACGTATTCAGGTGTATTTCAAACGCGATGATTTGTGCCCGGGCGAAGACAAGACTTTGTATAATACCGTTTTTAAAAAACTGCTCGATATTGGCGATATCATTGGTGTTAAGGGATTTGCTTTTATAACACAGACCGGTGAAATTTCGGTTCATGCGCAGTCATTCACATTGCTAAGCAAATCGGTGAAACCACTTCCCATTGTCAAGGAAAAAGATGATAAGATTTACGATGCATTCACCGATCCGGAACAGCGCTACCGCAACCGTTCGCTTGATCTGATCGTCAATCCGCAGGTACGTGATACTTTTGTGAAGCGTTCGATGCTCACCAATTCCATGCGTGAATTTCTTACAGCTAAAGGATATCTCGAAGTTGAAACACCTATTCTGCAACCCATTTACGGAGGTGCAGCTGCGCGGCCTTTTACAACTTTTCACAATACACACCAACAGACTCTTTATCTCCGGATTGCTGATGAATTATATCTGAAACGTTTGATTGTAGGCGGCTTTGACGGAGTTTTTGAATTCGCGAAGGACTTCCGTAACGAAGGGATGGACCGATTCCATAATCCTGAATTCACGCAGATGGAGCTCTATGTAGCGTATAAGGATTACAACTGGATGGCTGAACTGGTGGAGGAAATGGTGGAGAAAATTGCCATTGACCTCACAGGTTCTACCATTGTGAAAGTCGGAGAAAATGAAATCAATTTCAAACGCCCATGGAAGCGGCTCACAATGTTCGAAGCCATTCATGAATATACCGGCATCGATATTTCTGAGATGGATGAGGCTGCTTTGCGCGAGACCGCATGCAAGCTTAATATTCAGACCGATCCTTCGATGGGAAAAGGTAAACTGATTGATGAGATTTTTGGTGAAACCTGCGAAGGCAAGCTGATACAGCCGACTTTCATCATGGATTATCCGGTTGAGATGTCACCGCTGGCAAAGAAACACCGCAGCAAACCCGGACTGGTTGAGCGTTTCGAAGCTATCGTGAATGGTAAAGAAATCTGTAATGCCTACAGCGAGCTCAACGATCCGATTGACCAGCGCAAGCGCTTTGAAGAACAACTCGAATTGGGCAAGCGCGGTGATGAAGAAGCCATGATGCTTGACGAAGATTTTCTGAGTGCCATTGAACTGGGAATGCCGCCTACCGCCGGACTTGGAATAGGTATCGACCGTCTGACTATGATCATGACCAACAGTCCTTCGATTCAGGATGTATTGTTTTTCCCTCAGATGAGACCGGAAAAAAAGAAAGAGGTATTCACACCCGAACAATTGATTGAAGCTGGTGTTCATGCCGACTGGGCTCCGGTGCTGATTAAAATGAACATCAATTCAGTGGAGGATTTGAAAAATGCAAATCCGAACAAGCTGTTCAATGATCTGGGCGGAATGCGCAAAAAGCTGAAACTGGAAATTGCCATGCCCACACTGGATGATGTGAAGCGCTGGTGCGGTCAGTAACACGCAGCTGTGCGAAGTATAAACTTCGCACAGCGCTACTAACTTCGCACAGCGCTGCCAACTTTGTAAAGCGATTAAATTCTTTTGCTATGAGCATAGGTAAACAAGCTGTTTTGGTCATAATGGTTTTATTGCTGGCCGTATGCGCTTCGGCACAGGATAAGGTGCGTGAAGGCGAGGTCCGGAGCGATACGGTTGTATCATTGCTGCAGGTGATTGATGATCCGGTTTCGGTTGTTTTATTCAGAAATGACAGTTATGTGATATCTGCTTCTTTCACGCAATTCAGGACGAATCTGTCTGAATGGATCAGTAATAATCCAGGCATTCCGGGCGATGAAAAATTGCTGGAACTTGTTGATAAGGCCGCCATCAGTGGAAAAGTGATTGATGCCGCTCAGATAGCAGAGAAGAGCAGTCTTGTACTCAGACTGAAATACAGAATGGCTGATTTATTGCAACAGGGCCAATGTATGATTTATGATAAAAAGAAATATGGTCCGGTTGCCAATGTTACTGTACAGAAATATGTGTATGATTGTGGTCCTCTGTGCGGTGAAAGCGGCCGAAGATTTTTGATCGGGACTACTTTGATTTTTGAAGTTATTGACTGGATCAGATAAAAAAATTGCACGGAATTAAAAAAACCCCGCACAATTTTTATAAGCGCTATTCGTATTAATTGGGCTATTATTGCATTGATTGGCTGGTTGACCAATAAATGAGAGCTGTATTAATCAGAATCCAAACAATATTGGCGAGAAATGATTTTCCCCAGGAGCATTTCCAGATCATTTTTCCAACAGTAATATACACAATTGCTGAAAGAACAAGTGCAAATAGACTGAGCATTGTGAGTCCAAGTTCTGCCAATTGTTTGTCGAAAACAAGTAAGACAAGATATACAACTGCACTTGAGATGAGGCAGATGAGTGCGGAGTTGAGATACTTTGCTGTTTCAATTTTTGCCAGTCCGCGGGCTAGTCCCCAGAGAATGAGTCCGCCAATTGCTGCGCTCACAAGGAGCATAATAATGAAAGTGGTAATGATTGCGCCTTCCATAGTTTTTTTTTTTAATATCCTACTCGTTTGGCTTTTCGGATTACGCCCTGACAAATGTTTCTGTCAGAAAAGTGTTTATTAAGTTCAAAATTATATTTTATTAGATTAATTCCTTCAGTAGATATGTTATATTAATGTAAAAATGAATAGTTATCAACAAAATAGTTCATTTGATTCACAATTTGCAATGCGATCAATCTGGTTTTGACAATTTTTCCGGAAGGTTTTATTGAAGCGATATGATATCGGTGCCCGGCTTGAGATACCAGCTTCGGATGCCCAGTTTTTCTGCTGCATCGGTATTGATGGATGTATCATCAATGAAAAGTGTCTCATTTGCATGGAGTCCGTTTTCATTCAGAATGAGATTGAAAAAACGATCTTCGGGTTTACGCATGCCAACCAGAAATGAATAATAAGCTTTTTCGAAGAGTGCGTCAAGTCCGCTGATACCATAGGTTTTGCGAATAATTTCCTGATACTCTTTGTAATGAATAATATTTGTATTGCTCATTAAAAAAAGACGGTATTTTTTGCCAAGTTCTTTGAGCAATTCAAAACGATGGCGCGGCAAATCAAACAGCATGGCATTCCATGCATCGATGATCTGTTGCTGTGTAACAGAGGCCGGAAATAATTCAGATGCTTTATTGAGAAATTCTTTTTCATCAATTTCTCCTCGGTCAAATAAATCAAAAAAACCTATCTGGTGATACTGCCCGAATGTCTGATCAATATTTTTAAGGCCAAGCTTTACAAATTCGCGTTGGGTAATTGTAAAATCAACATCGAGAATCACGCCCCCAAGATCAAAAATGATGTTTTTAATTCCGTTCAGATTGCTCATTTTCTGCTACAATTTTTTTCAGTTCTTTCAGTACATCGTTTTGATGTATGTTTTTCAGAAATGGTTTTCCATTGACCCAGATGTCCACATGATTGGGTTTTGACCCAAGAATGCCGTACTTCGCTCCGGCCATTTCACCGGGACCGTTTACAATGCATCCCATGACGGCAAAATGTACGCCTTTTAAATGCGCAAAAGTTTCTTTTACTTGTCTTAAAACATTTTCGATGTCATAGGTTGTTCTTCCGCATGAAGGACAGGATGTAAAGCTGGCTTTTGATATTCTTCGGTTCGTAACTTGCAATAAATCAATTGCGTGGTCGTAGTGCTTGCTTGTTCCGGTTGAAGCATTGATATTGATTGCATTGCCACAGCCATCTGCAAGAATGGATCCGGCAACCATTGAAAATGTGCTTATCGTACAGTCTCCGGGGTTCCATTGAAGCAATAATTCTTCGTTTGGGTGAGTTAAGTATTGCTTTCGCAAAAAATTGATGTTTATGTTTGAACTTTGAAAGACAGTAGCTGTATTGACGATGGGTTTAATCTGAGAATTTGTTTCCGTATTATTCAGATAGTGTTCAAAGGGATTTGCAAGTGCAAAGAATTTTTCCGTTGTTTTTTTGTCTGTCTGATTTTGACTTGCCGTTTCGATGATTTCCTTAGCCACAGGAATCTCATTTTCGGGTATCTCGGTTAGCGAAACCCTTATGGTATCACCAATTCCATCCATTAGCAGGGACCCGATTCCGGCAGCCGATTTCATTCGGCCGTCTTCGCCTTCACCTGCTTCGGTTACTCCGAGATGAATGGGGTAGTCAAAGCCGAGTTCAATGGATCGTTGCGCCAGAAGCCGGTTTGCGTGAATCATGGTTTTCACATCGCTGGCTTTAATTGAAATTACCAGGTTGTGAAAATGTTCATCATGAAACAACTGAATGAATTCCAGTGCCGATTCAACCATACCTTGTGTTGTATTTCCATAGCGATCTATGACTCTGCGGTTGAGCGATCCACCGTTGATTCCTATTCGCACAGCCGTTCCGTATTGGCGGCAAACCTGAATCAGCGGTAAAACTGTTTCTTTTATTTCATTCAGTTCCTGTTGATATTCAGATTCGGAATACTGTAGTTTTTTGGGGAATAAATCGACAAAATTGCCTGGATTGATGCGGATTTTTTCAACTCGGCGTGCGGCTTCAACAGCTATTTCGGGGTTGAAATGAATGTCGGCAGCCAATGGTTTTTTATACCCGGAAGAAGACAGTTGCAAGCGAATATCGGATAAATTTTTTGCTTCGGCAATATTGCGGGCAGTCATTCTAACAAGTTCTGCGCCGGCATCAAAAATGCGTTTGCATTGTTCAACTGTCGCTTTAACATCGCAGGTGGGTGTATTTGTCATTGATTGAATGCGAACCGGATTGCCGCCTCCAAAACTGGTTTCTCCAACCAATACTTCGCGGGATTTAAAACAAAACCATGAATTTTCCATTGAGGATTTCATGGTTCAAAATTAGATAAAAAAACCGAAAGGATTAACTATTCTTTGATTTCAAGGTTGTCGAGTTTTTCTTTTGAAAGTGCCTCATCATCGTTGATGATGGAGTTGAATTCCGACGCTTCGGCTTCGGCATCGAGCTCCGAATTGTCCGGTTGCGGACCTTCAGGTATTTCATCGGATTCAGGTTCAAATCCAGCAGGGTATCTGCCGCTGTTTGCTTCCAGTTGCAGCCGGGCAAATTCACGGGCTCGGCGTGATTGGTGAATGGCTCTCATGTATTTTCCTTCGAGAAACAGCATAATGGCTATATTCTGATGGACAACTGCTTTTTTCAGATTGCCGGTGAAAACCTGATTGGCAATGGTGGATTTATGGGCTGCATAAATGACAATGGCTGACCGGTTGACGACTTTTTTTGCTTTTTCTTTCATTACTGGCTGTGCCTGAACGGATGCACCCATGAATAAAAAAACGAATGAAAAAATGACCGGTATTAATGCAATGCGTTTCATTGGTTTGAAATTTTCTGCAAGATAGTACTTTTTTTGAAAAACCGGTTGTCATCAAATTTTATACCAGTGAGTAAAATCTATTGAAGAATTTGAAACAATCCGAAAGGTTATTACACAATTATTTTATATTTTAGCACTTTGTATCAGCCGATGAAAAAACTGTTGCCACTGTTATTTTTTTTATGGTGCTGTTCTGTTGTGCAGGCTCAGTTTATTCTGTCTGAAGAAGCCCGGTTTCAACTGAACCCGCCTGCCTTTTCTGATTCATGTTTGCCTGCCTTAAGTATCCCCGGATTATTTCCGGTTATTGATCTGGAGCCATCGCGCTTGGATGGGGATGATCGCGGAAGCTGGTTTCGGGAAAAGGTTTTTTACGATCATTTTGTGAAAATAAATGATGGCTCCCGATATGAATTTTTTCTTGATCCTGTTTTTGATTTCAGGGCTGGAAGCGAAGATAAAAATCAGCTTTATAAAAACACACGTGGCTATATATTGAATGGTCGGATTGGTGAAAATTTTTTTGTTCGCTCTGAGTTTTACGAAACACAGACAAAATTGTCTGATTATGCTGCAGCATGGGTAGATACCATGAAATTCATCCCTGGAATGATTCGTATGAAACCCTTTGGTATCAACGGTTTTGATTATGGTGTTGTTTTTAGTCAGATCATGTGGCAGCCGTTTAAAAACTATGGTGTTCGTTTGGGCTACGATCGTTTTCACTTTGGCAAAGGTTATCGCAGCATGATTCTCTCAGATGCTTCGCAGGCATATCCATTTTTGATGAATACTTTGACGCATGGAAAATGGAGTTTAAATCACAATATAGCTTCGCTGCATAATCCCGATTTCAACAATAGACTCAATGTTCCATTATCTGAAAGTGGCGTGTATCAGCAGAAATGGTTTTCGTTTACATATTTGACATATAGTCCGAAAAGCTGGCTGAATCTGGGTTTGTTCGAATCAGTCGTTTTTATGCCTGCCGATTCCACCGGCATTTCTTTTTACCCCATGTCCATGTTCCCATTGCCTTTGGCTCGTACCATTGCCGTAGAATCCAAAGGGCTGCATCATGCCATGATTGGCTTCCAGGCCGATGCTACATGGGAAGAGCAATTAATTTTTTATACTCAAATTGTAGCTGATAAAATTGACTTTTCAAAGCTGAAATATCAGCAGGGAATTCAGGGAGCAATACAATTAGGTGTAAGATTGATTGTGCCAGAAGGAGGATATGTCTTTAGCGAATTCAATCTGGCCACCAACAATGTTTACACATCGTCGCATGCCTGGACGTCGTACACAAGCAATGATCAGCCACTCGCGCATCCGACCGGACAGCAGTTCAAAGAAATTATCTGCGGTTTTCATTGGCGTGAAAATCCGTTTTTGCTTGATATCAGTTTCAATAATATATGGGCAGGTGCATTGCCTGTAACCGATAATTACCTTCGAGCCGATAGTTACACCGATGTATTACTAACCGGTTTTTACGAGCCCATCAATCGTCCCGATCGTGTGATGCATCTGGGTTTTACAGTAGCATATTTCATTAATCATGTCACTAATTTTGCTGTCTTTGCAGGCATGCATTATCGCAACTATCACAGCACACTTTCTGTGACACCCGATAATTCGCTCACCTACGAAATTGGACTCCGGCACATGATCCGCAAACAATATTATGATTTTTTCTAGATGAAAATTGTCTGTTTGTCAATATTAATCCTGATTGTATTATGGCTGCCTGCGCAGGTCCCCAGTTCTCCTTCGGTTGTTGCAATGGAGATGAATGTAAGTGCAATGCACCGGCCATTCAAAGACAGCATTGGAACTGCACACTCATCGTTGAACAATTTTCAATTGGTCAATAATCAAAGTTCTGACACTGAGAAAATATTTTTCATTGAGCCAATTGCTTCAACGGAAATCATGTTTGGCAGTGACTTTGCACATATGTCCGGTGCAGGAGTCAAAATGACTTTTGAGAAAAATAAATTTTCAGCAGTCATGTTGCCGCAAAGCGATTTCGCAGATTATCCTGGTTTCGTTGGTGAAAAATTTGACAGCATGAATGTATTTCCGTATAAGGGAAAATCATTGATTTCATCAGGAAATGCAAGCGGAGTACTGTCGGTTCCTTTGTATATGAAATATGAACTGAGCAGATTTTTTTCGCTTGAAGGCGGTAATGGGAAGGCGTTTCTGGGCGATGGTTACCGATCGATGATGCTCTCCGATCAAACAGCTGAATATCCTTTTGCTAGAATTGTTGCCAATCTGAAGCAGATAAAATATATGCATCAGATTTCGCGTTGGCGACAGGAATTGAGCGATGGAAGCAATGAAACAAAATTCGCCGCTACGCATTATCTGAGCTGGATGATTACAAAAAAACTAAATTTTTCTGTTTTCGAATCGGTTATCTGGAGGTCCGAAGATAGTGTCAGGCAGCGGGGTTTCGAATGGTTGTATCTGAATCCTGTCATGTTTTTCCGCCCGGCCGAATTTGCATTGGGCTCGCCCGACAACAATGTGTTAGGTGGAAATATTTCATGGAATTTATTTTCGAAAACAAAAGTATATGGACAGTTTGTACTGGATGAATTTTTTATTTCCGAAATCAAAAACTGGCTTAAACATCTTTTGAAACCTGATGATGCCGCAATACAATATGGGGCGTGGGTCAATAAACAGGCCTTTCAGGTGGGTGTAAAATCGATGGATGTTTTCGGAATGAAAGGTTTTAATTGTCTTTCCGAATTCAATTATGCGCGTCCATACATTGGCAGTCACCGCGATCCGATGCTGAGCAACACGCATATGAATCAGCCGGTGGCGCATCCTTTTGGTGCGAATTTTTACGAATTTGTTTTTCGGTCCGAATACAAAAAAACAACATGGTCGGCGCATCTGAACATGATGTATTATCTGACCGGACTTGATTCTGCAGGCACACATTGTGGACAGAATCTGCTGCAATCAACGTTTGATTCACCACTAAATAATGGAAATATTCCGGTGCAGTATTATGGAAATGCTGTCGGACAGGGCGTCCGGCACGATGTTGTATTCATCAATGCGGAGTTTCGTAAGAATTTATTTTGGAACAGTAACATATTAATCTGGCGCATCGGTGCTATGTATCGTTTTGATAAGTCAGCATTGATCAATGCTTCGGACAAATATATTTATACCGGAATTTTCTTCAATATGCTTCCGGATGAATGGAATATGCGTTGAAATCAGAAATTGAAAACTGCAAAAGATTGCAGAAAAGTATAAATACTGGATAACCAGATAATCAGATAGATTACTGATCCTGGCATCAATCGCATCATGAATGGCCATTTTCGTTCGCGCACGGCAAATTTAGGTTTTGGTCTGATTGCTTCAATGAGCCATATGATAACAAGACTGATTATCCAGATTGGGATGAGGCCGTATAAAAGAACAAACCATGTGAGCGCCCGCAGGGTAGGGAAATGTCCATCGAGAAAAATAATTGTTCCGGGTTCCTTGCGCAGAATAGTTGAGTTGACGAGTTTAAAGAAATTCTTGCGGTCAAGCAATCGTCCATCATCACTGAGATATGAAAAATTGAGTTTATTTGTGAGGACAATATTTGAGTCTTTTGACAATCTGAACCAGGCAATGGGAAATTCATTCTCCGACATAAAAATCTGTTGTCTGTTTGGCTCTCCGGGCTGATGAATAACCAGTTTGCCGGATTCAGTAATGAATGGTAATGTGTCACTGACATCTGCTTTGAAAAGTCGTCTGCTAATTGAACCCGCTTGCATGGATGTTTCGTCCGATTCAAGAATCAGTATTGTTTTCTGATTGCCGATAATGTTGAACCAGATGCAATTGGTTGGTTTTGGTTTGCTGATTTTTTTTTCGCTGAAATTGTTTTTGCCGATCATCAACAGCGTGTCGGGATATGGTTTTTGTGGTACCAGGCCTGAGATAGAGTAATCAAATTGTTTTTGAACTTTGTGATGGCTTTTGTTCAGAATTCCCGGGAAATCCGGAAATACCGCCCTTTCATCGAAGATCAGAAAATTGGTTTTGTTTTTCGAACCCAGTAAAATCCATTTTTCGTCTTTTTGATGGAAATCGGTACTGAGAAGAAAACGCCATTTATCGTTTTCGGGCCATGCTCCAACTATTTCACAGATACGGTCAAAAAAACCTGGCAGCTCGTATTTTCTGAAATCGACGACTGTATCATCAATGGAGGCAATCGATCCGACTAGTTTTTTTTGGCGACCGAAAACAATTTCGGGTTGGTTTTTGATGTAGTGAACTGCTTTAATATCGGCAGGGGCAGTGAATATAAGTCCGGGAGCTACCAGCGAGTCGAAATGAATGATTTTAACGATGGAGTCGGAAGCCAATCCTACAATGGTCAGCGAAGAATCAGGAGCTGATAAAACGGCTATCAATGAATCGAACTGATGCGAAATCGGGAAAGGGAAATGCACCACGGATTGTTTTTCGTGGTCTGTTTTCCATAGCCCGCTTGCGAGAATTTTATTGTCTTTGTTTTGCGAAATAAAGCCAATAAATGCCCCCTGGTAATGAATGCCATAGGGTATTTTGCTGGAGAAGTAGGCCGAATCAGGGTTGGCGCCTGTCGGATGTATCATGCCATCACCCTGATACGCCTCTTTCCGGATTAGTAAAATTATCCAGAGAGCAAAAAACAGAACAATGACTAAAATGTTTAGAATCCTGACAATTCGCATGGGGGCAAAGGTAATGATTTACGATAAATGATTTTAGATATTCGATTTGCGATTTGAAAGACATCGAATGCATATTGGAAGGACGACGCGGTGTATGAGTTGTGCAGACCGCTCCATCACATAATCTGTCAGATTCACCAATGACGGATCGCCGTTTACTGCTTATGACGAGACCTACTTGACCTCGACTTCAAAAATACTGGCTACTGACGACTCACAACTGACCACTAATTATTATCTTTGCCGGCTACTGATGAAGAAATACAAATACGTTATTTTTGATCTCGATCGCACATTGTGGGATTTTGATCGGGTGTCGCATGAAGTGCTTTCAGAGCTGTTTCTGGAGCTTGTACAGCCACATACTCAATATTCGTTTGAATATTTTCACCAGAAATATGCTGTTATCAATTCTGGTCTTTGGGAACAATACCGGCGCCATGAAATTAAAAAGGAAGTGCTGCGGGTAAAACGATTTTCGCTTGCCCTCGAAGAAATAGGACTCGACCGGCCATGGATTGCCAATGAACTGGCCGATGAGTATGTGAAGCGTACCGCCGATCACGCTTATTTATTTCCGGGAACGTTGGAATTGCTCAGTTATCTAAAAGAGAAAGAATATATTCTTTCTGTTATGACCAATGGTTTTAAAGAAGCGCAATATCCTAAAATTGCGCGCAGCGGGCTGGGGCCTTATTTTGAATATCTTTTCATTTCGGAGGAAATAGGATTCAATAAGCCGGATATCCGCATTTTTGAATTTGCGTTGAAGAAAATGGATGCAATGCCCAATGAGGTCATTTTTGTCGGTGATGATTATGAGGTCGATATCGAAGGAGCTGCTGCTGCCGGCATGGATCAGGTGTTTTTCAATCCGCACACAGGGCCATCTGATAATGGAAAACCTGCAACCTACCGCATTTCGGAGCTGGCTGAGCTGATGAAAATTTTATAACAGCTGTGCGAAGCAGCAGCTGTGCGAAGTTTCCAATCAAAGCTGTGCGAAGTTTTCAACTTCGCACTACTGCTTTAAAAATCGCACGGTTTCGAAAACATTGTCGCCACTGAGCTGCAGCAGATAAATTCCGGCCGGTAACTGCGATACATTCAGTGTTGTAAAACCATTTTCAAAACAGCTTTGCATGAGTGTTCTGCCTGAAAGATCCATTATTATCAACATGCCATGATCGGCTCCCCTGAATCCATTAACCTGTAATATATCCGTTGTCGGATTGGGATAAACACTCAGTTTTGGAGCATCTGTATTTTCTATATCAAGTGTTGTATGTTGAAATTTTTTGAAAAAATTCCAGATTTCGATGCTGTATGAAATGTCGTTGACGCCCGGTATAAGCCAGGTGTGATCGGCATCGTTGATTTTATAAAACCATACTTCAGAATTTAAATCACCGTTTAAGTATTTATAAAGATCCACGCTCATGCTGTCTGCAGCTGTATTTGGCAATGCTGTATGAACAGCCGGAGTGTCGCAGTTGTTGAAGTTTGCCCAGAAATTCACCAGCTCTTCGGCATCATTACCATATGCATTGCCGGTATAGGCAACGGTTCCATCGGCGGTGCCGTGAAAATGAGCAACTGGTGTTGCCCTGAAAGGATTGCAGGTGCATGAAGCTCCAATGGTTCCGGCAACAGAAGCAATGGCACAGATGCGCGTTCCAAGCTGGCAGGCCAGACGGTTGGACATGAAACCGCCCATGGAGAAACCAGTTGCGTAAACCCGCGTCAGATCTATATTGTATATAGCTGCAGTGGAATCAATCAATGCACTTATAAATCCGATATCATCTACTGTTGGATTCAATGTTATGCCCATGTAACTGGCGCCGCTGTTCCATGCTGTGCCATATGGGCTGCTCATGGCCTGTGGATATAGCGTTATAAATTGTGCAGAATCCGACAACAAGTGTATTCCGATGTTGCTGAAGTTGGTCATGTTGTCGCCGAGGCCATGCAGACAGATTACCAGCGGAACCGGATTGGAACCGGTGTAGGAACCAGCCACGAATTCTTTGTATTGGCGCGAAACACCTCCCACCTGAATGGTTTTAGTGGTCTGCGCAATCAATGAAAAAGACAATACGGAAAATACAATGGCTAACAATCTGGTTTTCATAAGCAAATTTTTTCAAAGATAAATATTTTTGCTACAAATGTGCAGAGGATGAATGGTTTTAAATATACATTCCGTCTTTTCTTCAAATCATATGCTCCGCATTTTTTTGTCCCCGGGGTGGAGTTTATCCCGCTGCCTCCTTCGATACGTCGCAAGCCACTTTTTGAAAAAGAGCAATGGATGCGACACTGCTAATGAACACAAATGCTTAAAATTCTGAAAATCAATAAAAAAGTTTAATGAAGTTCCCGGTCTCCGCTTGTCCACAAGCTTTGCCGGTGGAAGCTGGAATCTCATCTTATACTACAGACATTTTTTTGTTGATTTTCACTGCCTCCTTCGATACTTCGCAAGCCATTTCACAAGAAGCGCTACATGAGCGAAACTCAGGATGACAGCGACTTAAAGTGCCATGTGTTATTCAGGTTGCAAAACGTGTTTTGCTGGTGCTTGTCGCGTAATGTCAGCATGACTGCACGCGGGTCTCAGGATGACAGCGGGCGGGACATCTTGAGCTTGACCTCCCTCCTTTTCGGGTGCTGCGCGCGTTTTACCCGGGGTAGCGGAATTTATCACGCCATAGGCGTGACTTCTTGCCGCAACCATCACGTGAAACGTGATAAATGGGCTACCAATATGTAAGTCCGGAGTTTACTCCGCTGAGGCGGAGGACTATCTGAAGGTACTCCGTAGCTTCTCTGACGGCTTCGCCACTTAAACTTGTTCTTGTCCTCGACCTTAACCTGGGCGCGCGTCTCCCGCTTGCAACCATGTAAAACAGCTTGTCACGTTTTACGTGATGGCAAGCTGTTTTACGTTGACGCGTGACCATTGCCTCAAGCTCCGCTTGATCTGCTTTTATGCATTCCGATGGCATGGTGGATGGCGTCTTCGCCAAAGCGGCGGCGGATTTTATCGAGCGACTGATAGAGGCGCGTGAGCTCGGGTGTTTCGTCAAACAGGTCCAGCTGCTGGTTCCCGCCTATGAGTTCACTGAATCGTATTCCGATAAGTCGCACCCTGAGACGTCTGGAGAACAGTTTGCCGAAGATGTCTTTTACGTTTTGCACCAGCACATGATCGAAAGCTGTGTATGGAATTCGTTTTTGCATGGTATGTGTTTCGAAATCGGCATAGCGGATTTTTACCGTCACGGTGCCGGTCAGGCGGTTGTTTTTGCGCATGCGGAATGCCAGCCGCTCCGTCATGGAAGAAAGTATGCGTTCCATTTCGGCGCGGTCGGTTACATCAGTTTCAAATGTGGTTTCGGTGCTCATCGATTTGGCATCTTCGTAGGGCACCACGGGTGTATCGTCCTGCCCATTGGCCTTCTTCCAGAGCATGAGGCCGTTGGAGCCCAGCACGCGGGTAAGCAGCACCGGTGGCATGTTGCTGAGTACGCCAATATTGACAATGCCCATGGAGCGGAGCAGATGGGCCGTTTTTTTTCCAAGCATCGGTATTTTCTGAATGGGCAGCGGATCGAGAAAGGGTTTGATGGCGGGTTGCGTTATGTGAAGCTCTCCATTGGGTTTGGCTTCGCCGGTAGCGATTTTGCTCACGGTTTTATTCACCGACAATCCGAATGAAATGGGCAGTCCGGTTTCATTGATGATGCGTTCGCGCAGTTCGTGAGACCATTTCAGGGTGCCGAAAAAGCGATCCATGCCGGTCAGATCGAGATAAAATTCGTCGATACTGCTTTTTTCGTATAATGGCGCTCCTTCGCGGATGATGTCGGTTACCATGCGCGAATAGTAGGAATATCGCTCCATGTCGCCACGGATGACAATTGCATCGTTGCAAAGCATGCGCGCCATTTTCATGGGCATGCCCGAATGGACGCCGAAGGCCCGGGCCTCGTAGCTGCACCCCGAAACGACAGCCCGGTCACTTCCGCCGCCCACCATGACAGGTTTCCCAATTAAAGCGCTGTTCTCTTTTCGCTCTACCGAAACAAAAAACGTGTCAAGGTCAATATGTAGGACAGAGCGATCCATATCATGATTAGAAAATAGCCAAATTCAACGATAATAATATAGGCATATTTTTGAAACGTTCTGACGATTGTTGAAAAATATTTTTCTGGCACGGATTGCAAATTCGCGCCAGAAAAGGATAAAAAAATGTGGAGACGTTGAATTTCAGCGTCTCCACATATTCTTTGAAATAAATAAAATTATTTCGCGTAAGAGACCGCGCGGGTTTCGCGGATAACCGTAATTTTGATTTGACCGGGATAGGTCATGGATTCCTGAATTCGTTTGCTTAAATCGAGCGAGAGTTGGGTAGCCGCGCCATCGCTGATTTTTTCAGCACCGACGATTACACGCAATTCGCGTCCTGCCTGAATGGCGTAGGTTTTCTGCACGCCTTCGTAGCTCATGGCAATGGCTTCGAGATCATTGAGGCGGTTGATATAGCTTTCGACTACTTCGCGACGTGCTCCGGGACGTGCGCCCGAGATGGCATCGCAGGCCTGAACGATAGGTGCAATCAACGAAGTCATTTCGATGTCTTCGTGGTGAGCTCCAATGGCGTTTACAATTTCAGGATGCTCCTTGTATTTTTCGGCCAGCTTCATACCTAATTGTGCATGCGGCAGATCGGGCTCATTATCGGGTACTTTTCCGATGTCGTGTAACAAACCTGCACGTTTGGCCATTTTGGGATTGAGTCCCAGCTCAGCAGCCATAGTGGCGCAAAGGTTGGCTACTTCTTTACTGTGCTGCAAAAGGTTTTGGCCATAGGATGAGCGATACTTCATTTTTCCGACCAGACGCATCAGCTCGTGGTTCATGTTGTGAATACCCAGGTCAATGAGTGTTTTTTTACCGGTTTCGATAATTTCCTGTTCAATATTGGCTTTCACTTTGGCAACCACTTCTTCGATGCGGGCCGGGTGAATACGTCCGTCGGACACGAGTTTTTCGAGTGCCTGGCGGGCAATTTCGCGGCGTACAGGATCGTATGCTGACAGAATGATGGTTTCAGGGGTATCGTCGATAACGATTTCAACACCTGTAGCTGCTTCGAGTGCTTTGATGTTCCGACCTTCGCGACCTATTATACGACCTTTGATTTCGTCGTTGGCAATCGGGAATGAAGAGACGGCATTTTCACCGGCATGATCAGTGGCGGTGCGCTGAATGGTTTCGATGATAATTTTTCTGGCTTCGCGGTGGGCATTGATCTTTGCTTCTTCGACAATGTCCTTTACATGGCTCATGGCCTCAATTTTCGCTTCTTCCTGCAGTGAATTTACCAATTGTGTACGCGCTTCATCAGCCGACATTCCAGAGACAGCTTCTAATTTTTCAACGCTTTCTTTGTGTAATTTGCTGACATCTTCGAGCTTTTTATTGATGATTTCGGTTTGCGCTGTCAGATTGTCTTTAAGAGTTTGAGATTCTTTGTGTCTGCGTTGAATTTCTTCGTTGCGTTGGTTCAGCGTCATTTCGCGCTGTTTGAGTTTGTTTTCGATGCTTAGTATCCGTTTGTTCTGCTCCTGATTACGTTTTTCAATTTCAGATTTCATCTGAATAAACTTCTCTTTGGCTTCGAGGATTCTTGTCTGTTTAATCATATCCGCTTCTTTATTGGCGTCTTCAAGAAGATTTTTTTTCTTCCTTTCGGCGCTTTTGCGGAAAATGAAAGCCCAGAGAAGAATTGCAATCACAAGGACCACAACTTCCAGTACTAACATTAACACATTGTTTTCCATAGTTCTTTTTCGTTTAAGTAAAAAACCCGCATAGTCATCAGGGAGTTTCAAACCCCCGATAAAAATGTTTTGGAGTCAACCAGTGCATTCAGACTTCCAATGATTCCACGGAGGAATTCCTTTCGGATTTGGCCTGTCTTAGGGCGCTATGAGTCTTCTCCGAGATTGATTCTGTTGAGGTTTATCAACCATAAAAACTGATGAACTACGCGGGTCGTTTCTTTATGAAAAGAACTATACTGCTTTGACCAGCAGTTGGTTAATTTCAGATAATCTCGAAAGCAATTCTTCCTTACTGCCAGAATCTCCGCTATTGTCTTTTTTTGCAAGAGCTGCGGAAGTGTTAAGTAGAATCATGGCCAGAATGTCCTGCATATCCTTGCCCGGATAATGCATGTTGAAATCCTTTATGCGGCTGTTGATTGATTCTGTTGCATTTCTGATTACCATTTCATCTTCTTTTTCAACAGACAGCGTGTATTTTCTGTTGGCCAGCGTCACGGTTATTTTTACCAATCCACTCATCCTAATCTTCCAGCATTAAAATACACTTATCTATTTCGCGTATAAGTTCGTTCAGTTTTTTTCTGGTTGATTCAGAGTCATTCCGGTTTTCCACCCCTTCAGCAATCTGACGTGCAGTAAGCAATATTTCACCGTTTGTCAATTGTTGCTTAAGATTTTCATTTTCTGCCTGCACCCGGCGACCTTCCTCTTTCAGAAACTCAATTTCTTTACGGTATAGATTGAGTTGAGCAATAAGCTTTCTGACATTGTTGTCAATTTCAGAAAGTAACTGATTGGTCTCTTTCATCCGGAAAGAATTTGAATTGCAAAGATATGAATAATTTGCCGGAAATCAATAAAGTATTTGATTTAAAATAAAAAAGGCGGCCATATCGGTCGCCTTTTCTATGTAATACGGATTGTAATTTATTCAACAACAATCTGTTTGGTCAGTCTGTTTCCGTTTGACATCAGAGAAACGAAATAGTTTCCTGAAGCAAGGTCAGAGATGTCGATGCTTTCTTTGTAATAGTTGCTTGCGTTTTGTTCGCCAAGTTCAACTTCTTTAACAACTGCACCATTTGAACCAATAATCTGAACTTTTACGTTGCTGTCAAACTGGAGAGCATATTCCATAACAAGCATGTCTGAAGCAGGATTTGGTGAGGTGGTGAGTTTCATTCCCTGGAAGAAATTGTCATTGATGCCGGCTGAACCCATGTCAACAACTGCAAAAAGAGGAAGGTTTACATCAAGTGCACCGCTTGAACCATAGCTCAGTGATACCCAATAGTAAGCAAAAGGATCCTGATTGTAGAAGCAATAGTTCATACCATTGTGGTTGCCGGGTTCGTCGCAATACATGTAAGCTGTATCAGTGGCAAGACGCATTCCTTCGAAGTTTGAAACGATAGAGAAATCTTGGTTAACCCAGAGAGGAGCTGAGAGGGGAACATAGTTGAAACCGAGGTTTGCCCATGCGGTGTCAATAGCGCTTGCTGCCAGTTCTACAGTGGCAAGAGCTGTGCCGGAATACATATCCGGTCCCGGAGCATAAGTGCTGGCTGCAATAACCGTATTGTCATCAGCAATGTCATAAATTGAAAGTTCAATTTTAGAAGAGGCGCCGCCTGTCAGGATGGTTTTACCGGCAATTCCGATGATAACACCGGTAATGCTTACTGGCTGATCGACAAAATAACCCATGGCCCAATAGTCAATAGATGAGGTGTCAGAAGGATCATAGTTTACACCAAACCAGTATCCCAGATCATTGTCGCTGGCGTCAACAAGACCGTAAATGTGGAAAGCAGGAGTTGGATCTCCAAAACAAGGCAGGTATCCAAGTGTCCAGCCCATTGTGTCGAATGGGGCTTTAACGCTTTGTGTTTCAACGTATTTTCTGCTTTCAAGTAATTTGGAGTCCATTTGTTTTGGGGTAAGCAATTGTGCGAAAAGGGTTGCACTGATTGCTACGAGAACGAAAGAGAGTAATAGCTTTTTCATTTTTTGTGTTTTAATTTGACTTGTT
Source organism: Bacteroidales bacterium (assembly GCA_035390965.1). Classification (GTDB taxonomy): domain Bacteria; phylum Bacteroidota; class Bacteroidia; order Bacteroidales; family DTU049; genus GWF2-43-63. The sequence continues at coordinate 29,211 of DAOPKE010000020.1, forward strand.
TTTTGAGGAGACAAATATAGTAAAATAATGGTTGCACGCCAAATTATCATTTTTTTAGAATGACTCTAAATGTGGCAACCATCATTTTAATTTATTCTACAGGAGCACAGGTGCAAAAAATATTGCGGTCACCATAGGCATCATCAATGCGGGTAACAGTGGGCCAGTATTTTAGTGCATCTTTGCGATGGCAGGTGGCTTTTTCGCGCGAATAGGGTTTGTTCCAGTTGTCGGTGGCCACCATTTCAACGGTATGCGGAGCATTTTTCAACACATTGTTTTCTTTGTCGCATTTGCCTTCTGCAACGTCACGGATTTCTTCGCGAATGGCCAACATAGCATCAATAAAACGGTTCATTTCCGACAGTGGTTCACTTTCCGTGGGTTCAATCATCAGTGTTCCGTGCACTGGAAATCCGAGGGTGGGAGCATGGAATCCATAGTCCATAAGGCGTTTTGCGATATCGGTCTCAGTAATGCCTGCTTTATGAAAAGGGTTGCAGTCAACAATAAATTCATGTGCGCAGAAGCCATGTTCACCTTTATATAAAATATTGAAATCTGGTTCCAGCTTTTTCATCAGATAATTGGCATTCAGAATGGCATATTCAGTGGCCATTGTCAGACCTTCGGCTCCCATTAGTTTGATATAGGCGTATGAGATTGGAATAACATAGGCGCTTCCGAACGGAGATGCAGCAACAGCTGAAATGGCTTTTTCGCCACCTGTTTTCACGATCACGTGGCCGGGCAGGAAAGGCGACAGGTGTTTTGCAACTCCGATGGGGCCAACACCAGGACCGCCGCCGCCGTGAGGTATTGCAAATGTTTTATGCAGGTTCAGATGGCAGACATCGGCCCCGATGAATCCCGGGCTGGTATATCCCACCTGAGCATTCATGTTGGCTCCGTCCATATACACCTGGCCGCCGTGTGAATGAATGATATCCATGATTTCCTTAATCGATTCCTCAAAAATTCCGTGCGTGGAAGGATATGTAATCATCAGTGCCGCAAGGTCTTTGGCGTGCTCTTCGGCTTTCAGTTTCAGATCGGCGATGTCAACGTTTCCTTTTTCATCGGCTTTTACAACAACAATCTTCATACCGGCCATAGCTGCACTTGCAGGATTGGTCCCGTGTGCAGAGCTTGGGATCAGACACACATTACGGGCGGCATCGCCACGGCTTTCGTGATATGCACGAATGACCATCAGTCCGGTATATTCACCTGCCGCACCACTGTTGGGCTGGAAGCTCACCTTGTCGAAACCGGTGATTTCGGCCAGCAGTTGTTCGAGTTCATCGAGTAAGGTCAGATAACCTTTGGCCTGATCAGCTGGAACAAATGGATGGATATTGCCGAATTCGGGCCAACTTAGATAAAACAGTTCTGTTGCGGCATTGAGTTTCATGGTGCAACTACCCAGCGGTATCATGGCGCGGTCAAGAGCCAGATCTTTATTTCGCAGATTGGTGATGTAACGCATCATGTCGGTTTCGCTTCGGTGCGAATGAAAGACTTCGTGTTTGAGGAAATCGCTCTTACGGTCAAATGAAGCATCGAATGTTCTTATCTTTTCGCATTCTGCCGGGTTGCAAACGAATGGAGTGTGTTGTTTTCCCGCAGCTGAAGCCAGAATAGTGATAATAGTGTTGATGTCGTCAAGAGTTGTGGTTTCATCAATGCTGATGCCTATAAGTTTATTGTCGATATAGCGAAAGTTCATTTCATTTTGCAGAGCCCGTGTACGGATATCGTCCATGTTTACTCCGTCAGGAATTTCAATCTGAAGGGTATCAAAGAATGTTTCATTGATTTGTTTGTACCCCGTTTTTTGAATTTCATTGCTGAGTACCCCTGCCAGAATATTGATGTGCCGTGCAATTTTTTTCAGTCCGTCGGGACCATGATAAACGGCGTACATGCCGGCCATAATGGCGAGTAATGCTTGCGCAGTACAAATGTTTGATGTGGCGCGTTCGCGTTTGATATGCTGTTCGCGGGTCTGCAACGTCATGCGGAGGGCTTTGTTTCCGAGTGCATCTTTCGAAATACCGATGATGCGGCCGGGCATGGTGCGGACAAATTCTTCTTTTGTCGCCATAAATGCAGCTGAAGGTCCGCCATATCCCATAGGTATTCCGAATCTTTGTGTGGAGCCAATTACAATATCAGCGCCCCATTCGGCGGGAGGAGTCAGCAGGGTCAAAGCCATCAGATCGGCTGCAACAGCAAGCATAGAGCCATTGGCATGGACTTTATCGGCAAAATCGCTGTAGTTGTGAATTTTACCGTATTGGTTTGGATACTGAACAAGAGCGCCAAAGGTTTTATCGTTAAAAACAAAATCTTTCACGCAATCAACCACGACTTCAATTCCGAGTGGAATAGCTCGGGTTCTGATAACTTCAAGACTTTGGGGCAATACGCCATGAGAAACGACGAATTGGTTGGCACCAGCTTTCACTTTGTCGCGTTTACGGGTATTGTAGGCCATAATCATGGCTTCGGCGGCAGCGGTAGCTTCGTCGAGCAATGATGCATTTGCAATGGGCATTCCGGTGAGATCTGAAACGACTGTCTGGAAATTGAGCAGCGCTTCGAGCCGTCCCTGGCTGATTTCGGCCTGATATGGGGTGTAAGAAGTGTACCAGCCCGGGCTTTCGAGAATGTTGCGCAGGATAACGCCGGGTACTATGGTGCCATAATATCCCATCCCGATGAAAGACTTGAATATTTTATTCTGAGAACCAATATTTTTGAGGAGACTCTGGGTTTCATATTCATTGAGGCCAGGTCCGATATTGAGTTTTTTGGGATTAATGATGCTTTTGGGGATTGTTTTTTCAATCAGTTCTTCGGCTGATTTAACTCCAATAGCATGGAGCAATGTTTGTTTTTCTTCTTCCGAAGGCCCTATGTGTCTGAAAGTAAAATTATTGGTGATCATTGGTCTGTTGATTTGTTTGATTCGGGCAAAATTACCTTATTTTTTTAGAACTACTTGTGTATTCTGCTGATTTTTCTCAGTATATTTGACAAAATATTTCATGCTGCGCTTTTGCATTGTTTTTTTTGTTATAATTCTTGTTGTATGCGGATTAGCGCAGGCACAGGATACGCTTTACCTCATGTCAGGCCGGTTGAAAACCAATATCCATGTTCTGGAAATGGATTCATCCAAAATTGCTTATGCTCCGGGTCGGACATTAAAAGTAAACAGGCGTGGATTGGTCAGAACGATGTACAAAGAACGGCAGGATGTTTTTGAAATCAGATACGAAGACGGAACACGAGAATTGGCTTATATCATGGATTCATCGGGCTACATTATAACGCCTGAGCAGGCCGGATCTTATGTTGATGGATGTCATGATGCGTTTTTGTATTCGCATAATCGTATTGTTGGCCCTGCTTGTTATCTTATTACATTAGGCAGCATTTTTGTTTTACCCCCCATTGCTGTCATTGCGGTTCCTTGTGTTTATAGTGCAGCTACAATTATGTTTACCCCCGAATTCCCGGCTGACAGGGTGGATGAAGAAAGGGTCGATAAATATTATATCCTCGGGTACCAGGATACCAGAAAAATAAAAAAGGTAAAGTCGTCAATGTTTTTTGGAATTGCGGCCATTGTAACGGGTTTTGTTATTACGTTCACTACAAAATAATGCTTGTTCGTTTATTATCATTACTTTTGCATCCCAATAAAGTAATCACAATCAATACATGGCCCTATTCGGAATTTTCGGTAAAGAAAAAAAAGAAAGTCTTGATGATGGTTTGAAAAAAACCCGGGAAAGTGTGTTTGCTCGTATCACACGTGCTGTTGCCGGCAAATCGAAAGTAGATGATGATGTGCTTGATAATCTCGAGGAAGCACTTATTTCATCTGATGTTGGTGTTGAAACTACACTGAAAATAATTGAGCGTATTCAGCAGCGTGTTTCACGTGATAAATTCATGAGCACGGATGAACTTAATCATATTCTTCGTGATGAGATCGTTTTGATGCTTGATGAAAACCGCAGTCAGAGAGCAGTTCAGCCGGGCGACGTTCCAACTTATGTTATTTTGGTTGTAGGGGTTAATGGTGTTGGTAAAACCACAACCATTGGAAAGCTGGCCTATAGATTCAAAAATGCAGGGAAATCTGTTGTGATCGGTGCCGCCGATACTTTTCGTGCAGCTGCAGTCGATCAGCTGAAAGTCTGGGCCGAACGAGCTGGTGTCGATATCGTTGAAAAAGGCATGAATGCCGATCCTGCCGCTGTTGCTTACGATACTGCCGCCTTTGCAAAAGCAAAAGGGTATCAGGTGGCCATCATTGACACAGCCGGACGTCTTCATAACAAAATCAATCTGATGAACGAGTTGGGAAAAATAAAAAAGGTAATTCAGAAAGTTTTCCCCGATGGTCCCCAGGAAGTGCTGCTCGTACTTGATGCCTCAACCGGACAGAATGCATTTGAACAGGCAAAACAGTTTACTGCTGTTACTGATGTAAACGCGCTGGCGTTGACTAAGCTTGATGGAACGGCCAAAGGGGGTGTGGTGATCGGCATTTCTGATCGTTTTAATATTCCTGTTAAATATATTGGCATTGGTGAAAAAATTGATGACATACAGATTTTTGACAGTGCTGAATTTGTTGACAGTCTTTTTAAAAGTGGTCAGTAGTCTGTAGTCAGTAGTCAGTAGCCAGTGGTCAGTAGCCAGTTGCCTGTTATAAGTGATGAGTGATGAATGTTAAGTGAATTTATACTCACAACTGACCACTGACTACTAATAAATGGTTTTTGTATGAAAAAAAACAAGGTTGGTATTATAACCATGGGTTGTCCCAAAAATCTGGTGGATAGTGAAAAACTTGCATTTGCATTGCAAAAAGCGGGTTTTGAAGTGGAACATGAGCAAACGGATGCGGACATTATTATTGTAAATACCTGTGGATTTATTAATGATGCCAAAGAAGAATCCATTAATGAAATTCTGAATCACACGGCCAGAAAAAACGCAGAAAATAATCTGAAAGTTATTGTTACAGGATGTTTGTCTGAGAGATATCGTGATGAACTGAAAAATGAAATCCCTGAAGCAGATGCCATATTTGGGGTAAACGAATATGACAGGGTGATTGAGTTTGTGACTGGTAAGTCCGAAAATCCGCAACAGGAGCGCATTTTAGGCACTCCATCGCATTATGCATATTTGAAAATTTCTGAAGGTTGCAATCGGACTTGTAGTTTCTGCGCGATTCCTATGATACGTGGACCGCATGTTTCGTTGCCGGAAGAAGATATTTTGAAGGAAGCACAGTGGCTTGCATTGCATGGAGTGAAGGAATTAATTGTGATTGCTCAGGATACCGTTAGTTATGGATTGGATTTATATGGCGAACGTCGCATTGCACGGTTGCTTCATAAGCTTTCTGGCATAGTGGGTATTGAGTGGATTCGCCTGATGTACACTTATCCGGCTGGATTCCCCGACGATCTGATAGATGAGATTGCGCAGAATCCGAAAATTGTCAAATATGTTGATCTTCCATTGCAACATATCAGTACCTCTATAATGGGTAGTATGAAGCGATCCATTGACCGTGAATCGACCGAAGCCCTCATATCAAAAATCAGGAATCGTATTCCAGGTGTTGCCATCCGCAGCACTTTTATTGTGGGTTACCCAGGTGAGAAAGCCAGTGATTATGCTGAGTTGGTTCAATTCATCAAAGACTCCAGATTTGAGCGGTTTGGTGTTTTTGCTTATTCACCCGAAGAAAACACAGCGGCTTTTGAACTGAAAGACAATGTTCCGCATAAAACAAAAATGCAGCGTATGTCTGGTCTGTTGCGGTATCACGAAAAAGCTTCAATCGACTTTAATAGCAAGCTTGTTGGAAAAACATTGTCTGTTATTGTGGATGAATTTAATAAGGAAGAAAAATGTTACTATGGCCGGACTGCAATTGATGCACCGGAAATTGACAATCTTGTGCGATTGTTTGTTGATGGTGATAAAGTTCTTCGGGCCGGTGATATTGTTGATGCAAAGGTGATTTCTTCTGGAATTTTTGATATCGATTGTGAATGCTGATTTGGCTGGGTTTCAAGTCTGCAGATTGAGTTGCAACCATTTGTTCAGCGTATAGATAATAAAAAGTTCATTCCTGAAAAATCGAAAAATAC
>DAOPKE010000021.1:0-12038 GCA_035390965.1 Bacteroidales bacterium
GCTTCGCCTTCGCCCTGCTGGGGCTGTGCCTGTTGTTTGCCGATTACTTCGCCTTCTTCACCTTCGCCCGAGCCACCTGTGGTTTCTTCATCTGTCACGCTGTCATCATGATAGAATTTGGGCTCTGTAGTTGTCGGAACAATCACCACTTTGCTTTTCTTGCCTTTGCCGGGCTTCACTAATTTTCCAAGCCGGATGCGGCGTGTAAAGCCATCTTCTTCGCGCTTTTTGTCTTTCTCGAGCAGGTCTTCAAGTGAGCGAAGCATAAGCCGTGCATCGGGCGCCGGAGTAAAATAGCCGGGTAACACCATCCAGTCATGCATGAAATACAGCGACTGAAAATGTCGTGCTTTCGCAGCATCCTCAATCGGTTTCCCCATGGATTCATTCAGCTCCATCTCCATTCGGATGTATTCCTCTATATGCATTGTTGAATCATTTGACATAATGTAGAAACAAAGTTTTACCTAATAATCAGTAGCTTTCCACCTGAAAACACATCTGTTCCAATGATAGTCTGATAGTAATAGACACCTTCTGACAGCATTTTTTCGTCAATGGCGATTGTGTTCAATCCGGTTTTCAGATTGACTGTAAGCACCGGACTACCTGTTGCAGTATAAACAGTGAATGTGCCCGTCTGACTATTTGACAAATTGTATTCGACAAACACATTGCCATCGGAAGGATTCGGGAATACACGCAGATAGTCGGTTTCCGATACAACATTTTCATCTGAACCAGAGCTTATCATAGATCTTAAATCGGCTGTTAGCGGGCATGTTGCAAATTTTACAGTCACAAACATGCTCTCTTTTGAATTATGACCCTGGCTGTCGACGGACTCAAATCTGCTTGATCCAGTCAGATAAACATTGTTGAAATTACTTACCTGAATATCGGCGAAATCATCAGTAGAATTGGAATTCAACGAATATTGCTGTTCCCAAACGAGATTGGAATTTGGATCAATCATCCCAACAAAATAATCGTTGCGGGCGCGGTAATTACGCATTGTACTTCCAAAGAACAAGCTGTTGTCAGCACCAAGATCAAGTTTCAGATTTGTTCCAAGCTCTGTGCCGGTAGGAAATTTAACAGTTGTTGTCCATAAATCACTTGCAGCACCATTGCATTTGGTAAATGAATATGTTCCACTAATAAAAGAGCCTCTGTACACATTTCCAGCTGAATCAGTTGTGACAGAAAGAACTTTTTCGTTCGGAATCAGTTTTTCCCAAACAACATTGCCTGCAAAATCGATTTTTGAACAAAGTGATTGTGTAGACGAATATCCGCTCAGAATGGTGTTGTTGTTTATATCGCGACTGAATCCAGAGTTAGTAATGGCACTTGCAAACCGCGATGTTTCGCGTGCAAAACTCAGCTGACCATCCGGTTTGTAAACCAGCAGATTCATTCCCTGATTAACCTGGCTATCCGATGTTCTTGCCGAAATATAAATGCAGCCATTATTATCGACATCGAGATTGGTTGCTACACAACTATTGTAATAATTTGACCAGGATTCATTTCCGTTGTTTTTAATTTTTATCAGTCGAACTCTGTTCTGGGCATTGGCAACAACAACAATTTCGCTATCCGGAGTTGCTTTAATTTTGATTGCTTCGTCAAGACCAGTGCCCGGAAAAACTGATTCCCACAAGCGGTTACCAAGGTTGTCATATTTTACGACAATAATATCGCGAATGGATGAAGTTCTGGTTGAATTTACAACAACATAAACATTGCCTGAAGCATCGGTTGTTACATCAGCAGGCACGTTGTAATTTGAATAGCTGTATGCTCCGCTCCAGAGTCTTGTTCCATCTGGCGCATATCGGACAAGATGTGCTTCAGTGACTCCGGAATTGGTCATACAATATCCTGTCACATACAAATTCTCGCTCAAATCAAGTGCCGTTGCCGTATTGTAAACGCTGTCAGGATGGGTGTATGCATCTGCCCATTGTTTGTTTACCGGAGCTAAAGTAAGTTCATTGGACGTATTTGACAACCATTCGGGAATTGTCTTAAATTCTGTTTTTGCCAATGCAAAGCCACTCACAGTTTTTATTGCAAATGAATCCGTTTTATTCAACATATACATTTCTAATGCATCAAAACGGAAACTTCCATTAGCATCACTTACTACAGGCGTAACGGCTTTAACGACTTCTCCCGAAGTATTTACCAGTACAAGGGTATCTCCTTCAATTCGGTTGTTACCGCAAAGATAATTGTCGACAATGGCTCCGTTCAGATAGCTGGCATCGGGAAAATTAAGAGGTTGAATGAGTTCCTGATGATTAACTGATTCAAGAAAATCAAGTATTACTTGCGCGTTACTTGAAACAACTGTATTGGTTTGAGCAATCTGTTCCAACAGAATTTTTTCAGTAGAGTCAATATCGAGAATTGTTCTGTTATCTAATGCCAGATCATTCACCAGTGAATAGAAATCAACAAATGCAATATCTTCCTGAGATATTTGTGGAACTTGTGAAAGGTATGCCTGTGAAACTGAAATATTGTTGTCTGCTACAGCTGCCTGAACGACCATCTTCTTTGACTCAACATCTGATAAAGTTGAATAGAAATTTATCAAAGATGATAATCCTGCTCCCGTTGTATCATTCAGATAAATATTCAGCAGTTCCTTTTCATACAGATCAATACTGTCTAAAGCAGATTCAATTTGGGCATCAACAATGGCACGCGCTGAAACACCTGATTGTGCATTATTGATCTGCAACATGATCCCTCGGGGCAGATTGAGATCAGTTACTTTTGTCATAACATTTTCGGTCAACGGCGAGTTTGGAATAAGTACTTCTTTCAGATTGCCCGGCGACAATGCGTCAGCTCTGTCAATGGTTGCCAGAAGCACTGTGTCAGAAAGATACGGAGATGCAGAAACAAGCATGTCTTTTAACTGGCCGCCACTGATTCCTGAATTGACATTGTCAAGCAAAGCCTGCGTATTTCCACCATCAATCAATGACAACGAATTCAACAGGGCACTTTTCCCTTGAACTATTGATACCTGAAGATCTGCAATTGTCAGATTACCAGTTGCCGGACAGGCTGTTACATAATCAAAAGTTGTTTGTGAACAGGCATGAAACGTCACACTTGAACTCAACACATTGCTTGTTGCAGGAATGGTGTTTGGGGCAGTTGAATTATGGTAACTGTAGTGAAAAGGAGTTACCGGCTGAGAAGGCGTAGAATACGCATGAATGTTTACAATTGATCCGGAATTGATAAACTGATTACCTGCAGGAGTTTCAGTGCTGCTGCTACAATACCCCTGGCTCCTTTTTATTGTCCCTGAAGCAACCGCTATATCAATGTTATTTGCCTCAAAAGTATTGCATTTGAATTGCAAGCCTGTGTATGCCGGCAATGTAACAGCTGTAGTTATAAAAGAACGGTCAATGACACCTTTTGATCCATTTTCTCCTTCTGCTTGTATTCCTGTTGCCAGATTATGGAAATAATTCTTGTCGATAATATTATTACTTGTGCCGGAATTGGTAACAAAACAACCTGTAGAATATGGAAATTCCGAATAGTACTCATTGTTTTGAACTTTATAGCCAGTGCATTCTTCAAGATACAAGCCATAAGCCTGATGCTCAAAAGGCTGAATGGTAAAATTAATATTGTGTTTATTGTTTGTAATAACAGAATTGTCAGCGTTTCTAAGATAAATATCTCTCCAATTGTGCGTAAATACACAATTGTCTACAACAACATTATTAGTTAATGATAATGCATTGCTTGCTTTAATTCCGTAATTTAGATTCGTAAATGTTGTTGGTCTGAAGTCAGGACATGGATTGGGATTTATTTGAAGGGAATTGCAATATCCCTTTACCAGAATTTTTGAATCAAAAGCAACAATACCATCAGGTCTGGTTATTCCATAGTTCGTTCTTGAATCAATAAAATCACAGCCAAAGAAACGGATATTCTGAACACGAGCCATTAATACAAAATCCTCTGGGGTCAAAGATGAATGAAGATTATTATTTAGTTCAAACGTGCAGTTTTTGAAATATGACAAATTCCCTATCGTTTGGTTTGTTGATGGATTGAAATTTCTGTATGCAGTTATTTTAACAGCTCTCTGGCAATTAATGAAGTTACTGTTTTTTGCAAGAATTATTCCGCCAGCACTACCTGGAAAAATATTTCCTGAATTATCAGTTGCTCTGGTTACAATTCCACAAACTGCATTTTCAATGGTTGAATTATTTAAAATAATTTTTGCCTGAGCCCCTGGAGTAAGCTGACTCTGCAAGAAATTTCCCTGTACTTCAACACCCGGCCATGTCTGATTAAGACCGCATTTATCAATAGCTCCCAGTGTACTGTTTTCAAGAATTAGAGTGGCTCCGGGCTCTAAAACCAGTTTTGCATTTTGATTAAACCTGAGTTCAAAGTTTTTCAAAGTAAGTTTTTTCCCTGATGGAACACGAACATTATTTTCGATCATAACTTTTCCATCGTAAGATGTAAATGGATTGTTATCAAATCCGGGTTCCCAGGTCCAATCGGTATTCTGATCGAATTTGGTTGCGCTTGGCCACTCCCCATAGTAAATATGTGCCCGACAACATTCTTGTGATAATGAGTTGTAATATGATGTGTAATCACTCCCATCGATTTGATCTGCAAAAAGCAATATTGAGCCTTTGTGTATATATTCATCATTCAGATGGTCATACGAGGTATATATTTTACTTATTGACGGGAACACATTTTCAGTAAAATTGTAGCAATTGGGACTATTCGGATTCGTAAGACGAGCAACACCACCATTTTCATTAACATCAGAATAAAGAAAATACATATTACCATCCCGGCCTAACTCAATTTCGGAATACTGATAATAAGAAGGAGGAGTACTTAAATAACTTAATAGGTTAACACCATCTGGATAAGTATAAAGTCCTGTTTGACCGGTATATGTATAATAGAGTATATTTCCATCCGCTGAAAATTCAAGCCCTTTAATTAAATTATTTATGTCACTATTATCAAATGATGGCACATCAAATCTTACAGCACTTAGTCTCTGTATAGGCTCATTATAACTGAACTCATTTATAATTATAAATGGATTATTATAACCCGCATGAGAATTCTTAAGCCCGTAAGCTACTTTGTATATTTTTTCTCCCCCTGAGATTGTTTCAATCAACTCCATTTCTGAGCCAATCGTAAAATTCCAATACGCTAAATCGCCAGTTATATCAACATTACTTGGGACTTTAACGATATTATTCAAATCCATTATACCAGAGCCACTTATTTCGATAACGTAAAGACCTCCATAATAATTGAGAAAAAGCAGATAGTTGTCATATTCTTCCCGATAATCGGTAACAGCAATATCTCTGGTGGAGCCCATAAAACACTCATCACTATATTCATTGATATAATTATTGTTAAGCAACGGGGTCATGTCTGATAGAATAATAGTAGAATCATTTACATAGGTAATTGTTCTATATATAATCTCTTGTGCCTTTTTACTTTGTTCTCCATAAGCATAAGCAGAGCAAACAAGGCCGTATTGATAACATTCATTTTGTAATGGGAAAATACAAATTTCAGGGTCCAAAACAGCCTCCTGTTCAATATTCTCTTCTTGTATACTATAGCGGTAGTTTTGAATGATTTCACCATTAACGACATTATCAAAAAGAGGAGAATTAACGGTAAAAGCACCTCCTATCATATAAACAGGGTCATCATTTTCGTCTTTGAAAGCTTCCCCAAAACGGTTGTAAATATTATTATCCACAATAAAAAACAGCAGATTCCCGTCGGCATCGTTTACCACAGATTGACAAAACATGGGGTGCTGCCCGAGGTAGAATTCGTTAATTGGGGGATAGGCATCTCGCAAATTTGTTTCAATATGTGGATTACCAATTGGTCCGTTTTGCCCGACATTAAATTGAGTTGCAGGTAGATTCACCAGCACCGGATTGGCCGGATCGGTAAAGTTGATCACCGCAGCGTTTTCCGACGGAATCGGAAGCTGCATGCTTTGCGTCTGGGCAAAACTGGTAAGAAGAACGCTGTTAAATGCAATACAAATGACTGCTCTAAGAATCTTGATTTTCATACGGATTTATTTTATTATTGTGAGTTTGGTTGCTGCATTGTGATATTCATCGGAAATAGTCAGAAAATACGTTCCTGAACACAGATCGGGTACCGCTATGTTTTCCGTCATGGAGTTCTGAAACACATCGGGACGATAGTAAACCTGTTTGCCGGTTATATCAAAAATCCGAAGGGATGAAGAAGATGCATCCGAGTTTTCCTGTTCAATAATAAACGCTCCGTTGTTGGGATTTGGAAACACCTTTACTTCTTTTACAATGCTGTAGTTTTGATCAATTCCTGCATATCCGTTGGGATTGGTTTTAATCAGAAATATTTCCGATCCGTTTCCGTAGCTGCTTGATGAACCCCCGATGATCAGCCCGCCGTCTGTTGTTTGCATGATGGATCCTCCATAATCATTGTCAATTCCCCCATATGTTTTTGTCCATATTGTGTCCCCGTTCAAATTTATTTTAACAAGATAAAAATCCTCACCCCCTTTTCCAAAGCTAAATGTTGAACCACAATTAATGATGCTCAAGTCATTTGTAAAAATCACCCCTCCACCTAAGTCATCTTCTGTGCCGCCATAGGTCTTAAACCAGATTTCGTCTCCGCTACTGTTATAGCGAGCTAAGAACATATCATACCCTCCATATCCTAAACTATTTGTAAAACCAGAAACAACAAAATCGCCACCGTCTAACTCAACTACAGAAGAAAACCAGTCATTAGCACCTTTGTCATATACTTTTGTCCAAAGTGTATCCCCAAGTGAATCAATTTTTGCAATCATGTAATCGTGAGTTGAAACTGTATTTGACAACGTTATTCCTACAAGATAGTTATTGTCGACAGTTTGGATTATCGCATAACCAGTGTTTACATCCTGTTTATAATATGTTTTTGCCCAAAGTGTATCCCCATTAGAGTCCGTTTTAATTATGTATATACTTGATGTAACTGGACTATAACTTTCGGTGAATCCAGAAATAATATAATCATTAGTAGGTGTTTGCAATAAACAATATCCAGACTCTGCACCACTACCACCATAAGTCTTTGTCCATATTGTATCTCCATTTTGATTTATCTTAATTAGGTATACGTCAGTGCTTCCTGCGCCGAAACTTGATGTTATGCCGGTAATAGCATAACCTCCATCATTTGTTTCAATTATACAGGTGGCTTGATCATCACCGTTTCCACCACAAGTCTTTTTCCATATCGTGTCGCCATATTCATTTGTTCTAACAACATATATATCACGTCCTCCAAGTCCATAACTGTCTGTAGATCCAGTTACAATGTATCCTCCGTCGGAGGTTTGAATACAGGTGCTTCCGTATTCATCACCACTTCCCCCATAATGTCGTTGGAACATAATTTGGGCGTGAGTTGAAACAGTAACAAAACAAATAAACCCAATGAGAAAAAATATGCGTTTCATAATGAAAGATTTTTGTGCAATTTACCAATTCTGTTCAAATGATTTTTTATTCATTAAACATCAATCATCGCCTCCCCATATCTATTGTAAATATTGTTGTCCAAAATAAAAAACAACAAGTTGCCATCTGCATCATTTACCACTGTTTGCCCGTACATGGGGTGCTGTCCGAGGTAGTATTCGTTAATGGAGGGATAGGCATCTCGTAAGTTATCCTCATTGTGAGGATTACCTGGAGGGCCAAATTGATCCCCAACATTAAACGGGAATACAGGCAGGTTTGTCAGTACAGGATTGGCTGGGGCGGTAAAATTGATTACCGAGGCATTTTCCGAAGGAATTGGGAGCTGCATGATTTGTGTCTGAGCATAATCAGCATAAAAAATCCTAATAAACGCGGCACAAATGACAGTTCTAAGAACGTTGATTTTCATAAGAGGTTATTTATTAATTGTTAGTTTGGTTGCTGTATTGGAATATTCATCAGAAATTGTTAGAAAATAAACTCCGGAACCCAGATCAGGAACCTCAATTTTTTCTGTCATTGAGTGCTGAAAAATATGCGGGAGTGAATAAACTAATTTGCCATTTATGTCAAAAATCCGGAGGGCTGAAGAAGATGCATCCAAGTTTTCCTGTTCAATTGTAAACACTCCGTTGTTGGGATTCGGATATATCTTTACTTCTTTTATTATGCTGCAGTTTTGATCAATTCCTGCATATCCGTTGGAATTGGTTTTAATCAAAAATATTTCCGATCCGTTTCCGTAGCTACTTGATGAACCCCCGATGAGGAGCCCGCCGTCTGCTGTTTGCATAATGGATCCTCCATTATCGTTTTCAATGCCTCCGTAAGTTTTAGTCCATAGGGTGTCTCCATGTAGATTTGCTTTTGAAACATATACATCACTTCCTCCGGAACCAAAACTGAAAGAGGAACAAGACAATACAATGCCAGAGTCATTTGTGACGATTAATCTCCCTCCCAAATCATCCTCCGTGCCACCATAGGTTTTAAACCAGATTTCGTCTCCTATGCTGTTATATCTTGCCAAAAACGTGTCGTAACCTCCATATCCCACGCTGTTTGTTCTACCTGACAATACAAAATCGCCACCGCTCAATTCAACAACACTGGAAACCCAGTCATTTCCCCCTTTGTCATATAATTTTGTCCACAAGGTGTCGCCATTCATATTTGTTTTTATCAGCATGTAATCATGCGTTAAGAGTGTATTAGACAGCGTTACGCCAATCAGCAAGCCGGTATCGCTTGTTTCAATTACATCATAACCAGTATTAACATCTTGATTGTAAAAAGTTTTTGTCCACAAGGTATCACCAGTTTCATCGGTTTTAATTAAATATATACTGGCTGTAACCGGGCTGAAACTTCCTGTATTTCCTGCAACAACTAAACCATTGTCGAAGGTTTGAATAATGCTATAACCTGCATCTGATCCAGTTCCGCCATACGTTTTTGTCCATAAGGTATCACCGTTTTGATCGATTTTAATTAAATACACATCGTGATTGCCATATCCGTAGCTGTCAGTTATTCCACATATCGCATAATTCCCGTCATAAGTTACAATTATATCACATGACACATCATAACCTGATCCGCCATACGTTTTTGTCCAAATAGTATCTCCGTATTCATCGGTTTTTATCACGTAAATATCCCAATCACCAAGTCCATAGCTATCGGTTGAACCGGTGACTATATACCCTCCGTCGGAAGTTTGAATACAGGTGCTTCCATAATCATCACCACTTCCACCATAATGTCGTTGGAACATAATCTGGGCGCTGGTCTGAGCTGGAATGAGAGCGAGAATGAGCGTAAACGTGATCGCTGATATTTTTAATAATTTCATCAGAATTTGTTTTGTTATAAGTGTGGTGAATTTTAATTCGTATCATCCTGCGTGCAGAAATATTCAATGGTTTTTTCGGCGCAGGTGCGGCAATAGCCCAGCACGTTGATCATGGTATCGATCATGCGGTTGTAGAGCCGGTTGTTCTCTTCGTTGTTGCGGTTCGACAGCGCTCCCACCAGGCTTCCAGCGCCGGCAATGTCGCTCTTGAGGCGAACATCGGTCACAGCTTTCACCAGATCGTTGTTGTCCATGAAATTGTAATTCGGATCGGTGTTCATCTTCTGTCCGTAGATCTTGGTGATGGTCGTTCTGAAGCTCTGTTTCTGTTCTTCGCTTTTGAGTCCGAGCCGCTCTTCCACACTGTTGATGTATGATTCGTCAATCTTGATGCTGATGAGTTTTTTCGACTGGGGATCCTGATAGGTCCAGATTTTATTGGGGCCGAGATTCTTCGCATCGATGCCGATGATCATGTTCACATAATTCATCACGTCTTTTTCAATGGCATTGGCCTCATTCATGTAGGCATTAAAGATGGCGGTCATCACGTTTTCGCGGTGCAGCTTCCGTGCGATTTTCACATCGTTCATGAATTTGATGCGGTCGTTCTGATCCTGCACGTAGTCAATAATTACCTTGTCAATGGCCGAGAAAACGTCGTAGGCATACATGCACTCGCCTTCCTGTGTTTCGCTCTGTTCGAGCAGAATCTGAATGGCGCGTCCGAGATTCCGATGTCCGAGTCCTTTCTGCCCAAAGCGGCGTGTGATGTCGGGATCTGAATTCAGCTCATTCACCACTTCGGCCAGTGTGCGCATGCTCTTCTCGCCAGCCACCTCGCCGGCAGCGAGTTTCATCATTTCGACCGGATTCAGTTTTTCATTGCCCGGCATGCGGGTGAGAATGAATGCCGTTGAGATGGCCTGATTGAGATTGGGGTCGATGTGCAGTTTTTTCCCGACAAAGTTGGTTTTCTCGATGCTGCCCAGCGAATACGATGTCAACAACTTTTGCAGATGCAGATTGGTGTTGTGCGACATGTAAGTCAGACGGCAGCGGTCGATGATGGGTGCCTGTTCCTTTTCCTCCTGGAAGCGGGCAAATTCGGCGTTGTTCGAAGTAGCTACAATTAAGGTGTCGAGCGGCCATTTGAATCCTTCAATTTCGATGGAGCGGTTTTGAATCACGCCCAAATAAACCTGAACGAGATCACGTTTGTTTTTGAAAACTTCGTCGGCGAAGTGTATTCCGCCACCAGCCACACGGGCCAGAGCGCCACGGCGCAAATCGAAGCGGTAAGGATTGTCGGCATCGGCCAGATGCAGCAGGCGGCTGATGCTTTCGTCGCCCAGCAGGTCAACCGAGCTGGATGTGATTTTATCCTTGGCGGCATATTTTCCGGTCAGAGTTCCGCGCGATTCGCTCACCGGCACAGGAACAATTTCAATATGTTTCAGAATCTCGCCCAGATCGCCCCCAAAATGCTCTTTCATTTGATTGTAAACAAAATAGGTACATGCTCCCAACGGCCGGTGCATTTTGAAAAGCTTGTCGAGCTGCGCATCGGTATATCCCAGTTTTGACAGGTACTTTTTGTTATCGTCGAGCGACTCAAAGAGGTTCATAGCCAGCACCATGGGGTCTTCATAAGTCTGGCTTTCGATACGGTCGATTTTCCCGTAACGGCCAGTCAGATCGACATTGTTGAAACGGAAAGTATAACGTTGATTTTGAGGTATTGAAATAAATTCGCGGTATTTAGTGCTGAGGAAATCAACAAAGAACGTTTTCCCATTGCCTGGTTCACCGATGAGCACAAAAGCCATTTCGGCAGAACTGCCACCTTCGGCAGCATCTTTGACAAACGAAACGAAGCTGTTTATTTCGTCATACATGCCCACAATATGCTTTTTACCTTCGCGGAAAAGTTTGAAATCGTAAGTCGGACGGCCGTTTATGGTCACCTTTTCCACTTTATCGGGTCCATCGAGAATCATTCGCGAAACCGATTGAAAGACATTCTCGAATTTCCGTTCACCGGAGATAACTTTCAGAATATGAGCATCGAGCGATGCCGGATTCAAAGCCGACAAATCTGTGCTGGTCTTTTTTGCCATGATGTTGTTTTTTATCGTTTAATTTCGACCACAAGATAGGAGAATTTTCAGTATTATCATCATAAATATAGTAAAAATTAATGAAGTGAAAAAACATTGCAGCTAATGAAAAAATCAATTAGATCGAATATTCAGGCATTTATGTATGTATTTATTGTTTTTTTATTCGACTTTTTTTCGGTTTGAATCAATTATTTCGGGTTATCAATCGGTTAACAATATAAAAGTCTCAATACAAGTATCAAATTGATAATCAGAATACTTAGCAACAGAAAACAAGAAGATGAGCAACAAACAAATAAAAAAATCAGAATTCACATATAAATGTGATTGCAAATACATATAAATGTTATATTTGTCGGCACGAAATTGAATTCCCCAAATTGAAAAAGTCGTTTATCATATTATTGTTTGCATTGCTTTATATTTCAGGCAGTTCACAAACGAAAATGCCTGAAA
>DAOPKE010000021.1:12138-35199 GCA_035390965.1 Bacteroidales bacterium
CTGGCAGACATGGAAGGAGTAGCATCGTGTTATCTGAGTCTTTCATTCATCAATAATCGCATTGCCGATTATCCCAAAGCATTGGAACAGGCCTCCAATTCGCTCATATTATACAGAAAAGCAGGATCGCTTGAAGGGATGGCACTGGCCTACAACAATCTTGGAAACATCTATGATAATATGAGCAACTACAAACAATCGCTCCGTTATTATCATAAGGCCCTTGAAATTCATAGTTCTGCGAACAATAAAATCGGATTAGCCCGCGTATATATCAATCTTTCAATCATTTACAACAAAACAAACAAGCCCGGGGAGGCAGAAGAGCTATTGAACAAAGCCATTGAAATTGGTGAAGAGACAAAAGACAAAAGACTTTTGGCTATAGCATACGGCAACATGGGGTTGATGCGTGAAAACGCAGGGAATTATCCCGATGCGCTCGAATATTACAAGCTCTCGCTTGAATTGAAAACCGAGCTTGAAGACCGGCACAGCATCATGATTTCAGAAATAAACATAGGCAATACTTATCTGAAAATGAATCAGACGGATCAGGCCTTGCAACACATCAACAAAGCCGTTGAAATTGGCAATCTACTCAATGCCAAACGCGAGCTTATTGACGCCTATAGCATTCAAGCTCAATTATATGAAAGGCGTGGTAATTTTTCCAATGCATATGCAGCCCTTAAAATGAAAACTGCGCTGAACGATTCTATTTTCGGGACCGCCCAGCTAAAACACATGGCCGATGTTGACCGAAAAAATGAAATCAATCAGCTCGAAAGTGAAAATCAGATTCTGAGACAGAAAAGCATCATTGATCAGCTGAAACTCGAGAACAATCGTTTTATACGTTATTATCTGCTAATCGGACTTTCATTTGCCATTGTTTTTATCGGGTTGCTAATTTATCAATCAGGTGAACGCCGCAAAAGTGCTCGCAGACTTGATGAAGTCAACAAACAATTAATCAAGACAAACAAGCAGCTTAAACGAAGTGAATCGGCACTGGCCGAATCGAATCATGCAAAAGACAAATTCTTTTCTATCATTTCACATGATTTAAGAAATCCACTGGCCAGCATGGTGAGTTTTGTAAGAATCATGAAACGTGATTATGCCACATTGGAACAACATGAACGCGATGCGCTGATTGAAGAATTTGAGAAAATCGTAAACCGCACCGGCAACCTGCTTGAAAACCTTCTGATGTGGTCGCGTTCTCAAACAGGGCGACTCAACATCACTCCGGAAAAGTTTAAAGCCCGTAACATCCTCGATGAAAATGCAGAACTTCATGAAACCTTGCTGCGAACAAAAAAGATAAGAATCAGTATAGAAGTTGAAAATGATAATACGGAGGTTTTTGCCGACAAAAACATGATTAGCACAGTCGTCAGAAATCTGTTATCCAATTCAATCAAATTTACGCCCGCTGGAGGTAAAATAGAACTGGGGTTCAAACATTCCGGCAAAAACTGTGTTTTTCACATCAAAGACAGCGGCATTGGTATTGATGCCGACAAAATACCCAGCTTATTCTCGCTTGGAGAAGTTTACGTACGTACAGGTACTGCCAACGAAAAAGGCAGCGGACTAGGACTGGTGCTTTGCAAGGAGTTTGTTGAAAAAAACCACGGTGAAATATGGCTCGAGAGTAAAACCGGCGAAGGAACAACTTTTTACTTTTCAGTTCCGCTTTTTTCCTGATCTGCTGCAAAACTTCCCTGAAAAAAATAAAGGGAATAGGCCCCTATAAAAGCAATACTGAAAATCATATCCGGAAGGTCAGTAAAAAAAACGACTACTGGCATCAGATTCCACATCAGATATGGCACTATCAACAACACCAGCTGAGCTACAGAGTACATAAAATATCCAGCTTTGCGCAATCGCAGCATCTGTAATGCACCAACAAAAGACAACCCGTAAAGCACCACCTTTACATAAGGATAAAGAAAATGTGCATCATAGGTGAGTGAATAGATGGAAGTATAGCCGGGAATACGGGCAAAAATCCTGATCAGCTCAATATCAATAATACTTAACACGCCTATCAGAACGCCCAAAAGACCACCACCCATCGACAAAATGCATAATCCGGTCAATACAACCGATCTTTTACCTTTTTCCATATTCCGAAATTTGAGGAGGTCAAATTTATTACTTCTTTTTGAAATGGATGCCGCAAAATTAATTCAGGCAAAACCAACGGATTATGATATAAAGCATATTCGCTTGCAATCAGACCTTTGGAAAGATATATTTATCCATCAAACAATAACAGCATGAAAAAACTATTTTTAACAACACCTCTTTTCAACAACGATATTACCACCTTGTTCCCGCGAATCATACTCGGTCTCGTGTTTTTGTTTCACGGCGGGCAGAAAATGTTTGGATGGTTTGGTGGCGCAGGTCTCGATGCAACTGCCCAATTTATGAATATCAATCTCGATATTCCGGTTTTTATGGGTTATATGGCCGCTATGACCGAATTTTTCGGAGCCATTTTTCTGTTGCTTGGACTATTCACCAGAATCAGCGCTTTTGGATTAGGAATCACCATGTTTGTAGCCATTATCACTGCACATCCCGATGCTTTTCTGCTATCGGAAGGCGGCATGGAATATTCGCTCACATTGCTTTTTATGTCGGTGCTGGCATTCATTCTCGGTCCCGGCAAAATCAGCATGGATGCGGTTCTGTTTAAAAAATGCATCTCAAAAAAAGCATGCCGGGAGTAGCTTCTGAAAATTGGATCTGAGTTGGTTTTTCCGACATTTTACCGTCAGCAAAAACAGGTTGACATCACAGCATTGCTGACGTGGAATCGTCGGGAATAATTGAGCAGCTACAAAACCAACGATTCCGTGTCTGCTCCTCTGCTTAAAAAAAAGTCCGGCGGACGACAGAATGTTGGTTTCCCGACATTTTACCGTCAGTTTGTATGGATTGATTACTTAGCATTACGGATGTAGAATCGACAGTAAATGGCAAAAACAAGCAATGCCAGCATTATTATGCTTTTTTCTATTGTGGAAAAAAGAAAATGTCTTTTTTTATTCCCTGTTTGGAGATTTTTAAATAATCTGTATCTTTGCACTCCCAAAATGGTGAAATTAGCTCAGTCGGTTAGAGCATCAGATTGTGGTTCTGAGGGTCATGGGTTCGAATCCCATATTTCACCCTGAAAATCCGCCCCAAAGGCGGATTTTTTTATTCAGCCAGATCGTTATTATTCATGTTTTCTCTGCGGTTTTTCATTTGTTTTTTCTGACTGGCAAGAAACTCCTGAAAATCTCTTTCTTTAATTTTTTCAAGCGTTCGAAGCCATTTACGTCTTTTCATGAACGGAGAACGGCTCTGTGCTTTATTGATGAACAACACCGCAATGACAATACCTGCAAACAAAAAACCATAGGATACAAACTGAAAGTCAGCCGGCATCCACCATGCCAGCAAAAAAAGGTCGTAAAACCCATGGGCAAAAACAGCCAGCCCAAGGCCTGTCAAAATCAACCAGAATCGGTGTTTAAAATAAGTGAACCGGGCCTGTCCCATAAAATACCCCATAAAAACAGCAAACATAAAATGCGCCGGCACCGCCGTGAATGAACGAAAGATGGCTGTTACATAAATATTGTGAGCACCAACAAGATGCAAAACCGATTCGGCAAAAGCAAAACCAAGCGAAAGCATCACGGCATAGACAATTCCATTTATCGGCTCTGAAAAAAAACGCTTGCGGTAAAAAACGATACGCAAAACAGCAAATTTGCACAATTCTTCGGTCAATGCAACAACAACAAAAGCATTAAGCATCAGAGATCCGAAGTTTGGACTGATGCCCATTCCCATGCGCCCTTCGAGCAAACGTTCAATCACTATGGCCGGTGCAATAGTCAGAATACCAGCCACAAAAGCCAGTAAAAGCCAAAGCATTGGTTCTCGGTCGTATTTATCTTTGAGATAAATGAACAAACCAAGAGCGAGAACGGGTGCAAATGCTAAAGAGGCAATAAGCATACAACGGAATTTCGTAACTTTACGCAAAAATAGCCCCAAAATTATTATGAAAACCATTTTCAGCGAAAAAATCAACATTCAGGAAGCCAACAAACGCGGAATCACATCCTGGCCCATCTGGGAAAAAGAAGCTTCGCGCTTCCCTGCCTCATACGATGCAAAAGAAGAATGCTACATCCTTGAAGGCGAATTTTGCATTGAAGCTGGTAATGCGTTATTCAATTTTGGCCCAGGCGATTTTGTGGTTTTCCCGGCAGATTTTGAATGTATCTGGGATATAAAAAAGAAAGTAAAAAAACACTATAATTTTCCTCTGTAATGAAAACTTTTCACGCTGGCGACAAAGTTCGCTTTATCTCATCCAAAGGCAGTGGCATTGTTACTTCTGTCAAAAAAAACATTGTGCATGTCCTCATAGAAGACGGATTTGAAATACCCGTTGAAGCATCGGATCTGGTGATTATTGATCAGCAGGAAGGCAAAAAAAATCCTTTTGCAAAAAAAGATGAATTCAGCAAAGTTCAATCCAATACAGTTATATCGAAAAATAAAAGCTTTATATCTAAAAAAAGTGATAATTCGACTACAACATCAAGCAATTCACCAAATAAGGAAAATCAAAAAACGCAAAACACCTCAGTCAGTCCGGCCACAGGAATTTATCTTGCTTTTATTCCTGATAATCAAGATGTTCTTATTTCAGGGAACATGGATATTTACCTCATCAATTACAGCAAATGGCAAGTAGCTTTTCACGCATTGAAATCCGACCCGGGCAAAGGATTTGCCAGTGTTTCATGCGGATTGATGGACAAGGGCGACGCGATACTCATTGAAACGGTAACGGAGCAAGATGCCCGCCATTGGAACCGGCTCCGTCTTCAGCTTGTTTGTTTCGACCAGAAAGAAAGCCAGTTGTTTGATTCTGAAATTGTTGATATCGATATAAAAACTTCGAAATTCATCAAGGAAGATATCTATACCGAAAACCCGTTTTTCGATGAATTGGCTCACGTAATTTTTGTGCACGACCTGACGCATCCTCCGCTGAAAGGTCGAAAATCGGATATGATTCACGAAAATCCGGAAAAAAAGACCAACACGGTCATCGACCGTTATATGACCGATAAAAACACGGCTGAAGTGGACTTGCACATAGAAAAACTGCGGAGTGACCATAAAACCATGCGCAAAGACGAAATAAAGCCGGTTCAGCTGGCTTTTTTTCGCCAATGTATCGATGCGGCCATTACAAAAAAACTTAGTCGTGCCGTATTTATACACGGAGTTGGAGCCGGATTGCTTAAAAAAGAGCTGACTGATATTCTGAAAACCTATCCCGATCTGGAATATGAGGATGCCAGCATTATGAAATACGGTATTGGTGCAACAGAGGTACGTTTCAAAAATCGATAACCCATTTCATCATAGCTGAAGCCACATTCCCAAGCATCAACTGATACTCTTTGCGGAAAAATCGCGAGTTATATAATGTCTATTTCATATTTTGTGCGTAATTTCGGCTCCTGAAATTTAGTATGGTATGTGGAACAGAATTGTCAATTACATTCTCAGAAGAAGAGCGCTCAATCTTATCGTTATCGGGTTACTGACAGTTTTTATGGGCTATCAGGCCCTCAAAGTAAAGATGTCTT
Source organism: Bacteroidales bacterium (assembly GCA_035390965.1). Lineage (GTDB taxonomy): Bacteria > Bacteroidota > Bacteroidia > Bacteroidales > DTU049 > GWF2-43-63. The sequence goes on from DAOPKE010000021.1 coordinate 17,829, forward strand.
ATGAATATGCTCAGATGCTTCCGATGTCGGACAGCACCAGTATAATATATCAGGATTTCAAAAAACAATTCGAAGAAGATGGCAGTGTTTTGTTTGTCGGCATTCAGGATGAAAAACTCAAAAAACTGGAAGTCTTCAACGACTGGTGCAATCTTTCACATGATCTGAAAAACATAAAAGGTGTCGGCGAAGTAATGTCAATTGCTCATTGTTTGGACCTGCAAAAAGATACTGCTGCAAAAAAATTCAAAATTGTCAAGCTGTTCGAAACAAATCCTTCCAGTCAGGCCGAACTTGACAGCATCCTGAAAAAGGCCTATTCAATGCCTTTTTACGATGAAATGCTTTTCAGCAAAGAAAATGGCACAAACGTAATGATGGTGTATATCGACAAAAAAGTCCTGAACAGTAAAGAACGGGATAAAGTTTTGATTGATATAAAAGAACCCATCGAAGAATTTGGAGTGAAACATGAAATAGAAATGCATTTTTCGGGCATGCCCTATATCAGAACATCCATTTCAAATCTGGTTCAGAAAGAACTTAAAGTTTTTATGATTCTGGCTCTGATTGTGGCTTCCATTATTCTGCTGGTATTTTTCAGATCGCTCAAGGCATTGGTTTTTTCAATCACTACAGTCATTATTGGTGTTATCTGGGCTGTTGGAACAATGGTTCTCATGGGCTTCGACATCACTATTTTGTCTGGTATCATTCCACCCATTCTCATTATTATTGGTATTGAAAACTGTATCTACCTGATTACAAAATATCATTATGAATTTGCCCAACACGGCAATCAGGCCAAATCGCTGGCACGTGTGGTACAACGCGTCGGGCTGGCCACATTTCTCACCAATGCCACAACAGCTGTGGGCTTTGGGTCTTTCATGGTTACTTCAAATCCAATCATGGTCGAATTCGGAATCATTGCCTGCGTGAGTATTCTGCTCGAATTCCTGTTTACACTCATTCTGATACCCACCATGTACAGTCTTTTTCCACCACCCAAAGGCCGTCATATCAAACATCTCGATTTCACCTGGCTCAATGGTGCCACACGTTTTATCATCAATACTATTCAATACAAACGCAATTTAGTCCTTGTAGCAGTCATCATACTGCTCACCGGAGCAGGTTTCGGAATTTCACTCATTGAAAACAAAGGCAGTGTTGTCGATGATGTTCCAAAAGGTGACAAACTTTACACCGACATGTTGTTTTTCGAAGACAACATGGGTGGAGTACTACCACTTGAAATAACCGTTGACACCAAAAAGAAAAAAGGCATTCTGAATCTGAATACATTGAAAAAAATCGACAAATTTCAGACAGAACTGAAAGAAATTCCGGCCATTTCAAAACCGCTTTCAGTTGTCGAAATTGTAAAATTTGCCAAACAATCGTTTTTCAACGGAAGACCCGATATGTACAGTCTGCCCAATGACAATGAGAAAGCATTTATTCTGAGCTATCTGCCCGATATTGACAAAGGCGGAGAAAAGAACAGTATTCTTTCGAGTTTTATTGATACAAACTATCAGGTTGCGCGCATCAGTATCCGGCTAAAAAACGTTTACACACCTGAAATCAAAGAAATAAAAGACACGCTCGAAAGCAAACTGGCCAGAATTTTTCCGGCAGAAAAATACAAAACCGTTGTTACAGGTTCTGCCGTGGTATTCGAAAAAGGCAGCAATTATCTGGTTTCGAATCTCTATGGAAGTCTTGCACTGGCTATTGTTATCATTGCGCTGTTGATTTACATATTGTTCAGCAATGTCAAAATGGTATTTATTGCCATGACCACCAATATGATTCCATTGCTTGTAACAGCAGGCCTCATGGGCTTTCTGAATGTCGATCTGAAACCATCCACCATTATAATTTACAGTATTGCGCTGGGGATTTCGGTCGATGCAGCTATTCAATTCCTCTCGCGTTACCGGCATCAACTGAAAATGACAGACTGGAACATCAGAGAAAGTGTATTGGGAGCGCTGAAAGAAACCACCAGCGGAATGATATTCTCAGGCATTGTTCTGGTTCTTGGTTTTGGCGTATTTATTTTTTCACGTTTCGGAGGCACAGCCAGTCTGGGATATCTGATCGGATTTACTTTGCTGATAGCATTGTTCAGCAATCTGATTATTCTGCCTTCGCTGATTCTGTACATGGACAAACTCATTAAAAACAAAGAAGCCAGCAAAACACTGTTTGATGTTGAAGAAAACGACGATCCGGTGCTGCCTCCGCTCAATGAAGAACAACAATAAAAAATAAATCAATGAAAGGTATTATTCTTGCCGGCGGCTCCGGCACACGGCTTTATCCAATTACCATGGCAATGAGCAAGCAATTGATGCCCATTTATGACAAACCCATGATTTATTACCCCCTGTCGGTGCTTATGATGGCCGGAATACGTGATATTCTTATTATTTCTACACCACACGACCTGCCGCATTTCAAACATCTGCTAGGCGATGGAAGCCAGATCGGATGCAATTTCAGCTATATCGAACAACAAGTTCCAAACGGTCTTGCACAAGCATTTGTGCTTGGCGAACAATTTATAGGTTCCAACAATGTTTCATTGATTTTAGGCGATAATATTTTTTACTCTTCTGGTTTACACGAAAAGCTGCATGGCATGAAAAAGCCCGACGGAGGTATTGTTTTTGCCTATCATGTAAGCGATCCGGAGCGATATGGGGTGGTTGAATTCGACGAAAACATGAAAGCCATCAGCATTGAAGAAAAACCATCAAAACCAAAATCGAATTATGCCGTTCCCGGTTTGTATTTCTACGACAACAGCGTGGTCGAAGTAGCCAAAAATCTGGCACCCAGCGCACGGGGCGAATACGAAATTACCGATGTAAACAAGCATTACCTGCATGCCCGCAAACTCAGCGTTGAAGTCCTGAGCCGCGGAACCGCCTGGCTCGACACCGGAACATTTTCGTCGCTGCTGCAGGCAAGTCAGTTTGTCGAAGTCATCGAAAGCCGGCAAGGACTTAAAATTGGGTGCATCGAAGAAATTGCCTTTACAGAAGGCTTTATCGATAAAAAACAACTCGAAATAATTGCACAGCCATTACTGAAAAGCGGTTATGGTCAATATCTATTATCCTTATTGCAAAAATAATGATCTCTGTTTTACTCACCGGCGGAGCCGGATTCATAGGCAGCAGTCTTGCTGAAAAACTACTCGAAAACCCGGATATTTTTCTGGTTATTGTAGATGATCTTTCAACAGGTTCCATTGAAAAATTACCTATTAAACACACTGAAAGATACAAATTTATCAAGGCCGATGTAAATGCCTACCGCGACATCTCCGAAGTTTTTCATGCATTCCGCTTCGACTATGTTTTTCACTACTCAGCCATGGTTGGCGTTAAACGGACACTCGAAAATCCGGTCAGCGTTTTGCTGGATCTGAAAAGCATTGAAAACATTCTCAATCTGAGCAAGAATTCAACGGTCAAACGTGTGTTTTTTAGCTCCAGCTCCGAAGTGTACGGCGAGCCGGTCGAGTTTCCACAAAACGAAAATACAACGCCACTGAATTCAAAACTGCCCTATGCGATTGTAAAAAATGCATCTGAAGCTTTTCTGAAATCCTACCATACCGAATTCGGGCTCCCCTACACCATTTTCAGATTTTTTAACACCTATGGCCCGAAGCAAAGCAAAGATTTTGTCATCAGCCGCTTCATCAATCTTGCTTTGAAAAACAAACCACTGACCATCTACGGCGACGGCAAACAAACCCGCACTTTTTGCTACATCGACGATAATGTGGATGCAACCCTGAACTGCTTTAATCAGGTTATTCAAAATCCGGCCATGCACAGTGATGTGTACAATATCGGCAATGACAATGAAACATACATCGATGAAGTGGCCAAAATGATTGTCAGAATAACCGGTTCATCATCTGAATTGAAATACTTGCCGCCACTCAAGGAAGGCGATATGCGCCGCCGCCTGCCCGATATCGGCAAAATGCACAAACTGCTCAACCGGCCATTGCTTCCACTCGAAGAAGGCATTAAAAATATTCTGAACGATACCCGGTTTATAATCTGACAAAAGCATGAAAAACACCATACAGCATTATCAGGAAATTTTCACTGAACGATTCAATAAAATCAATTTTGTAAAATTCCCTCATGAGCTGTATGAGCCTATCGATTATGCACTGAGGGCGGGTGGAAAGCGTTTGCGGCCTGTTCTCACAATCATGATATGTGATTTCTATGGCAACAACATAGAGGACGCCATGAATCCGGCCATCGCCATTGAAACCTTTCATAATTTTACTCTGGTGCATGATGATATCATGGACAATGCACCCATTCGTCGCGGAAGACCAACCGTTTACAATAAATACGGAACCAACATCGGAATTCTTTCTGGCGACACCATGTTTACCAAGGCATACGAATTTGTAACCCTTACGCGCGAGGACAAACTTCCGGCCGTATTGAAAGTATTCACCAAAACCGCCATGGAAGTTTGTGAAGGGCAACAACTCGACATGAATTTCGAGACCATGCCTGAAGTTACCATGGAAGAATACATGCAGATGATTCTTCTGAAAACGGCAGTACTGATGGGTGCCTGCCTGAAAATAGGGGCCATTCTCGGCAACGCAACGGCCGAACAAAGCGAAGCCATTTATCGCTTTGGCGAACACACCGGGATGGTTTTTCAGCTCCAGGACGATCTCCTCGACACTTTCGGCGACGAAAAAACCTTTGGAAAACGCATCGGAGGCGATATTCTGGATTGTAAAAAAACCTATCTGTATGTCAATGCCATGGGCAAATTAAAAGGCGACGAGCGTCAGGATTTCCAGCAGCTCTACAATAATAAAACAATGGATGAAGTCGAAAAAATCATCCGGGTGAAAGAATTTTTGATAAATAACAATGTCATTGCTGATTGCAAAGCAGTCATGCAGAATCATCACAATCTGGCCATGGAAGCCCTTTCTGAAACAGGATTGAAAGCAGATCAGAAAGCTATCCTTCAGGAGTTTGCCGAATCCATGCTGGTAAGGGATTTCTGATAGCCAGAGTCAACGCATTAAAATGGAAAAAAATCTTCTGTATCGTATATAAACAGAGCTCCCCAAAGTTTTACCCAGCGTAATATTTAGTCCGCTTCAGCGAATCGGAGCAAAAAAAGCATGACATTGCACGCTTGCTGTCAGTATTGAATGCATTAATCAGAGCTATTCAAAGTGATTTAAATGCGTTGACCCTCACTTCAAACTTCGGAGCTCCTTGTTCCATAATCAATATTCGCTACCTTTGCACTCCAAATTTTATATTATGGTTCGCGTACGTTTTGCACCCAGCCCCACAGGTCCGCTTCATATCGGCGGAGTGAGAACAGCATTGTATAATTGCTTTTTTGCCAAAAAGAATGGCGGAAAACTCATTCTTCGCATCGAAGATACCGATCAGACGCGTTTTGTGGAAGGTGCTGAAAAATATATTATTGAAAGTCTCACCTGGAGCGGAATCCATTTCGACGAAGGTCCGCATGTCGGCGGTCCCTTTGGCCCTTATAAACAGAGCGAACGCAAAGCCATGTATCATCAGTATGCCATGCAACTCATTGAAAGTGGCAATGCCTATTATGCTTTCGATACAGCCGAAGAACTCGATCATTTACGCAAAGAATGCGAATCGAAAAAAGAAACTTTCCAATACGACTGCCTATCAAGAAAAAACCTGCGCAACTCGCTCACCATGCCGGAAAGCGAAGTAAAAAATCTGCTCGACAGTGGCACAACATTTACGATTCGGCTCAAGGTGCCTGAAAACAGTGTCATCGAGTTTGACGATCTCATTCGCGGTCATATAAGCGTAAAAAGCGAAAACATAGACGACAAGGTGCTGTTCAAAAGCGACGGCATGCCCACCTATCATCTGGCCAATATTGTTGACGACCATCTGATGGAAATCACCCATGTAATACGGGGCGAAGAATGGCTTCCATCGGCTCCACTGCACGTTTTGCTGTATCGTTTTCTGGGCTGGGAACGACCACAGTTTGCACATCTGCCATTGCTGCTGAAACCCGATGGCAACGGGAAACTGAGCAAGCGCGACGGCGATCGTTTGGGTTTCCCTGTATTTCCGATGAACTGGACCGATCCGAAATCGGGAGAACAAAGCTCCGGATACCGCGAAAGCGGATATTTTCCCGAAGCATTCATCAATATGCTGGCTCTGCTTGGCTGGAATCCCGGCGACGAACGCGAAATTATGGGGATCGAAGAAATGAGTCAGGCCTTTTCGCTTGACCATGTAAGCAAAAGCGGAGCAAAATTCGACCCCGTAAAAGCTCGGTGGTTCAATCACCAGTATCTGATGAAAGCCAGTATTGAAGACATTTCCGAAGAATTTGAATCATTGCTGAAACAACAAAACATATCCATTCCTGATAAGCAAAAACTAAACACGATAACCGGGCTTTTACGTGACAGAGTTGATTTTGTGAAAGATTTGCCCGAAGCAGGTCGCTTTTTCTTCGAGGCGCCAAAACTCTTTAACGAAGCGGATCTGAAAAAGCACAGCACGCCTGATTCAGGCAATTGGCTCAATGCGTTGAAAGTTGTATTTGAAAATACAGACTGGTCTGCAGCAGCTATTGATACAGCCATTGCTACATTTATCAAAGAGGGTTCACTGCCTGCTGGGAAAATATACAATATCATTCGCATTGCAATGGTAGGAGGCAGTTCCGGGCCTCATCTGGCAGATATTTTACTTCTGCTGGGCAAAGAAGAAACACTGAAAAGAGTTGATGCGATGATTCAATTTCTGACAAAACACTGATTCCCAGGTTATGAAAATACGCAACAAGCGTAAAGAGAAACATATCCATAAAATCACTAATTTTGCCAAAACAACCTGCCATGCCAATTATAGGTACGTTAATAAAAAGTGCGATTGAGCTGAAAAACATGATGCCTGTAGAAAAGCAAAAGCCATCAGCCATCACACAACAAAAAAAAGTACTTAAAAAACTAATTCGCAAGGCTCAACTGACTGCATTTGGAGAACACTACGATTTTGCCGGGGCCCTGAAGCAGGATGATTTACTCAGTGCATTCAAGCAATCTGTTCCGATTCATGATTACAATAAGATGCACAACGACTGGTGGTATCGCACTTTAACGGGCGAGGCCTACGTAAGCTGGCCAGGCAGGGTAAAATATTTTGCATTAAGCTCAGGCACAAGCGAAGCCACCAGTAAATATATTCCTGTAACGCCGGAAATGCTGCGCGCCATAAAACGAACAAGCATCCGCACATTGGTAGCATCTGCCCGATACGATATTCCCACCGATTTTTTCAAACGCGGCATACTCATGCTGGGTGGAAGCACTCATCTGCAATTCAATGGAACTTATTATGAAGGAGACTTATCCGGAATTACTACCGGCAACATCCCTTTCTGGTTTCAGCATTTCTATAAGCCCGGAAAACGCATCAGCCGCGAGCGCAACTGGGAGACCAAAATTGAAGAAATTGTACGTAAAGCCCCCGAATGGGACATAGGAGCCATTGTTGGCGTCCCGGCCTGGTTTCAGATTCTGCTCACCAAAATCATTGAGCGCTACAATCTGAATAACATTCACGAAATGTGGCCCAACCTGTCGGTCTTCACTCACGGCGGGGTTAGTTTTGCCCCTTATGCAAAGAGCTTTGAAAAGCTATTAGGCAAACCAATGATTTACATTGAAACCTATCTGGCTTCTGAAGGATATATTGCCTACCAGGATGATCCGGAAAGCGATTCCATGGCGCTGGTACTTGACAATGGTCTGTTTTTCGAATTTGTTCCTTTCAATGATAAAAACTTCGATAATGAAGGAAATATTCAAACCAATGCAACCGCCTATACCATCGATGAAGTTGAAGAAGGACGGGAATATGCTTTACTGATAAGTTCCGTTGCTGGTGCCTGGCGCTATCTCATTGGCGATGTGGTCAAATTCACCAATCTTTCAAAGGCCCAGATTCACATTGTGGGTCGGACAAAACACTATCTGAGTGTTTGTGGCGAACATCTGTCGCAGGAAAATATGAACCGTGCCATAGAAATGCTTGAACATGATTACAATATTTCAGTCCCTGAATTTACTGTTGCCGGGCTTCCGCACGACAATATGTTCCAACACAAATGGTGGTTAGGAACCAATGATAGTATAGATCCGGAAATCGCAGCCAAAGCCATTGATAACAATCTAAAACAACTCAACGACGATTACCGGGTGGAACGAATTGCCGCCATCCGAAAAGTTGAAGTTGAAGTATTACCTTTGAATGTATTTTACGATTACATGGCTTCAAAGGGCAAAATCGGGGCTCAGGTAAAGTTTCCGCGTGTCATGAAAAAACATCTACCCGACTGGCTTGAATTCCTTAACAACTTGAAAAAATAAGAATGGTGGAAATGCTGGGAATATTCATCGAAGGGATTTTGCTTGGGCTGGTTTTGAGCATTACCCTTGGACCCGCTTTTTTTACCATTATCCAAACTTCCATCGACCGGGGATTCAAATCAGCTTTTCTTATTGCAATTGGTGTTGCAACCAGCGATTTATTTATCATTACAATTTCATATCTGGGCCTATCGGCTGTTATAGAATCCGGCAAAAATCAGATTTATGCAGGCATTGTTGGCGGAGTTATTCTGGTAATGTATGGCGTGTACACCTTTTTTAAAAAACCGGAAATATTGAAGCGCCGATCATCGCGCAATACTGGAGTAGCGCGCGAAACCAAACCCATTACCTTTTTGGCCAAAGGATTCTTTCTCAATATTGCCAACCCATTCATCATACTTTTCTGGCTCACTATTATTGGCTATATTTCTCAAATTGCCGAATACGGAAAGCTCGAAGAAACGGCTACTGTTTTTCTTTCAGGCACCATTCTTACAGTTTTTTCAATGGATGTACTGAAAAGCTTCATTGGTTACAAAATCAAAAAATATCTGCGTCCGAGAATCCAACTGCTGATTAATCGGATTGTTGGCTTTTCACTTGTGGTTTTTGGAATCATTCTTATCATTCGCTTGCTTGTATAAAGACCTTGCAATGAAAAAGAGAATTTCTTATCTTTGTACAAATTCAGGCCCTATGAAACCAGCCAACAAATATTTCCGGGTTTTACTTGTTGCCTTTTCTGCTGCTGCTTTGTTTTTAACATCCAATTCGTGTAAAAACAGGCAACAACAATCAAAATACGGTCCCCCTTCTGACACCTATCAGGATCAACCGGTAACAAAATATGGTGTAATAACTGATACTATTGGACCGGTTCAGACAAAATATGGGGTCCCGGTACCTGAAAACGAGTAAATTATTTCCGGCCAAAATCGGCTGGAATTTCACCCCAGACATCGGTTTGCCATTTCCGCACTTCATTGTGTACCGGATTTTCTTTCAACCACTCTTCGGCACGTTGCAAAAGCTGAAAAACCCGAACATTTTCAGATGTTCTTTCAAGTTTGGTTTTGGCTTTTTTGTTTCTCAACCATGCCATGGCCGTTGCCGAATCAGAATATAAAGGAAAAGGCATGTTGTTCTTTTTCAACCATGAAAGACCATGTACCAGAGCAATAAACTCTCCAATATTGTTGGTGGCATCTTTAAATGGCCCTTCGCGGAAAATCAGCTGCCCATCCTGACACCAGACTCCCTGATACTCCATTACGCCCGGATTACCACTGCATGCTGCATCAACACAGATGCAGACTTCCTGTGGTCTGAGTGAGTGATCAATCTGTTTTCGCTTCACTGACTTCACACCTGCTTCAAAACCGCACAAATAAGCCTGTTCAGCTTCTTCGCGTGTAACAAAACCCTTGTATTTGGCTCCCGGGAAACCCGAAATTTGTTCATAACATTTATCCCAATCCGGATAAATGCCAGGAAAACGGCCTTCCCAAACAACATAAAAATTATTCTTTTTCTTCGACATCCGGATGTTGATTTTGTCCGGCAGCAGATCTGCGGCTTCCCTGATAGGCTTCGAAACAAAGAAGCCGGCTGTCAATCATTCCATTCAGCAATGGAATTTTCAAGGTTGCCTTCAAACCAATGCTTTTCCATAAATCTATATTGCCAACCAGCATCCAGACTTTAGAACCCTGCAGCTGATTTTTGATGGTATCTCCAATTTTTTTATAATAATCACGACTGTTTTCTATGGGAAGTCTGGCGTCATAAGGCGGATTGAAAACAATGTGCGCAGGACTATCGGGTGCAATATCGAAAAAGTTCATTCGGCGAAGCTCTATATCCCTGTCCAGACGAGCTTTTCGAATATTTGTATGTGCCGCTTTCAAAGAATCATCGGAACGGTCAGAGCCAATAATATTGAATTCAAATTCTTTGGTCTGCGCAATCGCTTCTTTTTTAACCCGTTCAAACATAGCCGGTTTAAAAGTCTGCCAATGCATAAACCCAAAATCATTTCGATAATATCCTGCGGGGATGTTATTGGCCATCATGGCGGCTTCAATGAGTATTGTACCTGAACCGCACATGGGATCGATAAAATCACAATCCATTTTCCAACCCGACAGCCCTATAATTCCGGCGGCCAAAACCTCATTCAAAGGGGCAACGTGAGAAGCAATACGATAGCCCCGTTTATGAAGGGATTTGCCGGAACTGTCAACTGAAACAACACATTCATCATGGTTGATGTAAATATTAATGAGCAGGTCCGGATTGTCTTTATCAACCGAAGGCCGCAATCCGCAACGATTTCTGAAAAAATCAACCACTCCGTCTTTGGTAAGCAACTCAACAAAATGAGTATTATTAAAAATGGGACTGGCAGTTACAACAGCATCGACAGCAATCGTTTTTTCGGCTCCGACATAGGTATCCCATTCAAATGCCCGGATGTTTTTCAAAAATTCATCTTTATCTGCAAAACGAAAGCGCAAAACCTCAACCAAAAGACGAATGCCGAAGCGCGAAGTGTAATTCAAACGATACATCATGGCCTCGTCGGCTTCAAACATAAATCCTCGTTTTACAGGTTCCGGGTTTGTGCATCCGGCATCAAGAAGTTCTTTTTCCAATAATGGTTCAAGACCTGCAAGTGTTTTGAATGTGTACTTATAAAGAGTAGTCGGCATATGAAAACGGTCTGAAAAGTGTATCGGTAAAATTCTCACAAAAAAAGTCTGCAATTATTCAAAAGCAATTGCAGACCAATTTTAAATTGTTGAAATCAATTATAGGCAAGTGATGTGAAAACACCGTCGGTAATTGATTTATTCAATGCATTGTTTTTTACATTGATTGCGTTGAAGTTGAAAGTTCCGGAAACACGGCGATTCGTCTGATCAATTTCAGACAAAACAACTGTTCCGTTGATGGCAGTATAAAGACTGTCGGTATTCGAAGCCACAGGACTGTAAGAGGCAGTGAAATTGAACTGCATAGTACCCAGTGTGTAAGTGCCTGTAGTTTCGCCTACAATAGTAATATCAAGTGCATCACTCTGCAACGCACTGCCATTGATAGAAAAACCACCGGCAGTATTTGTTGTAACGCGTGTCAGAGCCGTCCACTGAACACCATCAATTTTACAGGTCATTTTTGCACTTGGATTGATAATAGTAGGTGTACCATCACCATCATCAGCACAGGAAGCGGCCATCAATCCGATCAAAGCCAATAGAATATAAATCTTTTTCATATCATTTGTTTTTGCAAAGGTAGGTGTTTTTTTGCAAAATGCTGATCTGAAAAATGAGGGACGGGCATCAACACCATCCATCTTCACCAATCTCACCCGCCCTCATTGACTGTCTGTTGGTGGCAGAATCTAACCAACGACACCCATGTCCTGCCCTGGAACGCGCTGCTCAACAATCTGTCCGACAATTTCAGTAATAGTACGTTTCTGTCCGTCTTTATCCACCCAATTGCGATTGTTGAGTTTTCCGGCAATGTATAAACAATGCCCTTTTTTCACAATGTCTTCGCATGTCGAAACGACATCGCTCCACAATACAATACGGTGCCAGAGAGTATTCTGCACAGTGTCACCCATTGCGTTCATGTAGCTTTCGTTTGTTGCCAGCGAAAAAAACAACATTTTCTTTCCGGTTTTTGTTTCACGCACATCCGGATCTTTGCCTACACGGCCGATTAATTCAACTTTGTTCATGACAATAATTTTTAAATTTTACGCCACAAAGTTGCATCAACCTTTACCAATTATCCGGTTATTAAATACTTATTGTCGTTTATAAACGGATATAAATACTTATAAATATTTGTAATCATTTGTTGTCGGGTACTGAAGCATTGAAAACAATGCCAGATTCTGCATCCTTTCAGGGATTGGCGTTTCCGCGAACCACTCCACCTGTATTCACTGGCGCAGCTTTCCGGAAAATATCATTTTTGTTCAGCGGCCGCAAACCCGCCCGCCATTCAAAACCCGCCAGTTTTCGCTGATCGGAACCAAGATCCTTATTTGGGTAGATTGTGCCTTGCGGAGATCCAATCATATTAATGGCTACTACTTCGCTGTTTTCAAAAAACAAATCCATCGACGCTGAAGAGGATTTATTGATCCCTGTTTTGGCACCATTTTCATCTTCAATAAAATATATGGCCTCGGCATTGCCTGTAACCAGCATATGATCAATATTGTTGTTTTCAAAATACCCGTTCATCTGCACTCCCTTTACCTGCTGAAAATCCAGCTCCTCGTACATTGAAACTATAAAAGCATTGTCTTTCATATACAATTCCCTTATTTCGTTCCGGTCAATGGTAAACTGAATATATTCGGCAGTCATCTGTGTTGAATCTGACCAAAGACATGGGTTTTCGAACATCCGCATCAGCGAATCCTTTTCACAATAATAAAGCGAGTCGCACACTCCCTGCATGTCGAATCGATAAAAACGAACACCATAATAGGCCTGTATCTCACGGCCGAGCAAACTGTCTTTTGTAGTAAAAAGAGTATCGCCATGCAGATACAACGAATCAGTTCCTTCCCAAGTGATAAAGACGGCACTATCTGTAGCAAGAACAGAACTGTCCTTTTCGGAAAAATCACCTGAATGTGCCAGCAGCATTACATTCTCAAGTGTATCTCTGAATACCATATTCCTTCGCGCTTTGCCGAGACCCAGTTTTTTATCATAATACAAAGTATCGCCTTCAAGAACCGATGAGCCATTGATGAGTTTTGCACGATTAAACAATTTCGTCTGATCGGTCAGTGTATTATACCATCCATATTCGCAGTAAATATCCGTACTGTCGCTCTGAATGTGAGTATTACCATAAAAATCGATCTGCTCGGTTATGGTGTTATACATCAAACTATCCGAAATCATTTTGAAATTGTTGCCAGTAACAACCACCCCATGTCTGAAGAAAAATTCCTTTTTACCTGAATAATAATAACCGTGTTTACTCACCAATGTATTGTGTGGATCCTGAATTTCGGCACTATCCAGATAATAACCGATTCCGTTTTCAAGATCATAATACAATTTTTGGGTATGCAACACGATATTGTTGTCAATCAATTCCACATCCTGCTCCATAATCGCTTTTTTCTCATTGCCATCATAATGGAGCTTTTCGCCATAAATCTGAGTTGCATCGGAAACGCGTATGTGCACATTGCCGTAGGCATCCATTGCGTTTTTGGTGATATACAATAAAGCACTATCACAATAAAGCAATGAATTCTCGTGCTGAAAGACCACATTGCCTTTCAGAAACTGCACATCGGGATTGACGGGTCTGTTATATTCAAGAAAATCAGCCGATTTCAAAAGAATCTTCTTTTTCTCCTGAGCAAAAGACTGCAAAGAAAAGAAACAAAAAAACAAAAGCGGAACAAGCGCAGAAACAAACGTTCTCAAAGATCTTCTTCTTTTAGAAAACTCCCCTTCATATCAAACAAAAGTCTTTTATGCTCGCGGTATCCGTCTCTTTTAATAAAGACACTGTATTTCAACACGTTTTCATCGCTGATAATAACACCTTCGGTAAATGACCAGCCAGGATAGTTTTCGGCAATATACTTAATTGACTGAGAAGGCAGCTCCTTGTGTGTTACACTCTGACCGTCAAGATTGTTGCCTTCTTCGAGAGACAAATCGTCTTCGGCTGTAACTTCGTTGAAAGCTGCATGCTGGTTTTCTCTTTTTTCGCGAAGATACACATCTTCAGCATCGATAAAATTGGCCAGCACTTCTTTTTCAAGCCGGCCGCTTGTAGAAAAATAAATTTCGTGAAACACCATTGGATCATTCATCCACGTGGGTCCATACAATTTCACCAGTGTGTATTTTTTCTTATCGGCATACACCAGATTTTCGGCAGATTCAATTTCAAGATCAGGATAATTATCCATCAAATAATTCTGAGCCAATGGCAAAAGGTCTTTCGGATTTAAAACCACCACTGACATCACAAAAGCACCTTTTTTATCAAAATGCATCCTGTTTTCAGTACTTCGTATGGGATTGTAATATGAAGCAACATAGTGCAATCCAAGTGTATCCCAACGAACTTCCTCTGCTTTGGGTTCTTTTTTGGTAAAATACTGTACAGCGGCAGCAGGCACCTTACTCTGAGGAAAAGGCGTTCTGGTCTGTTTTTTCTGACCTTTGTCCTGATCCTTCTGATCTCCGCTGTCTGAAACAGGTTTGTTGGCTCCGGCTATAGGTGTACCCTGAAAATCAAACCATAATTCAACAGGGACCTTATCGTCGGATTTGCCCAAAACAACATAATAGGCATTCTGATATTTTTCGTTGTTGACAATATAGCTTTCACGAATTGAATACTGGCTATAATTGATGATAACATAAGAATTGATGGCCGAAGGCAATTCTTTTGGATGCACAGCCAGTTTGCCTCGTTCACTTGCTCCCTGCAACTGCAGGTCTATATCGTTGCCTTTTGAATCGCTTTTTCTGACAAATGCGCCCGAAATATCGTACATGGCAAAAAGGGGCTGCTTTGTTAGCGTATCAAGCATTTCAACATTATATTCGGAGATATCCTTGTTTTCGGTTAAAAGAATTCTAACAACTTTTGTATTGGCAAAGCTGGTTGTAACATGTTTTTGCATCGATCGGGGACAATCCTCAATTTCATACTCGGATTCGGAATTAATCCATCGGCCTGATTCGGCAAATTTCACTACCACTTTGATATTGTCATAAGAAAAAGCAGCATGATAATCAGTATTATGTCTGGTCCACTGAACACCAGTAACCCCCGGAAACAGGTTAGGCAATTTACTTTTAACTACCTCCGGAACATCGCTTTCCTTAACAGGAAGCTGGGCAAATACCATGCATTGCATGGAAAAAAGCATAACGATAATCAGAAAGACTTTTTTCATAACAGCTACAATTTAATAATTTGTTCTCGGTCAGGTCCGGTTGAAATATAAGACAGATGAGCTCCGGCAGATTTTTCCACAAAACGCGAGTATTCGGTCAATGCCGGGGGCAATTGATTGGCCTGGGTTGTTGTGGTGATATCTGCACTCCATCCATTCATCTCTTTGATTATCAGATCGGGCTTACATCCGGCAGGAATATCGGGCATATCGTACAATTTATCTGCGCATTTATACGCATCACAGACTTTGATAGTTTCAAGGCCTGTCAACACATCGGCTTTAGTCATTATCAGGTCAGTGACACCATTGAGCATAACTGAATAGCGTAAAGCCGGCATATCGAGCCATCCCGTCCGGCGAGGTCTTCCGGTTGTTGCGCCAAACTCATTTCCATTTTTACGAAGCAATTCACCCATGTCATCAAAAAGTTCTGTAGGGAATGGGCCGTTACCCACCCTGGTGCAATAGGCCTTGAAAATACCAAAAACCTTGCCCACATGCGAAGGAGCTACTCCAAGCCCGGTACAAACGCCACCAGTCATGGTATTGGAAGAAGTAACAAACGGATAAGAGCCAAAATCAACATCGAGCAAAGTTCCCTGAGCCCCTTCGGCCAACACTTTTTTGCCAGCAGCCATTGATTTATTAATCTCTATTTCAGTGGCAGCAATACGGAATTGTTTCATTTTATGGGCAGCTTTCAGCCATTCCTGCTCGTATTCGTCAAACGGCAGTCCATCGAGCAATATACCCCGATAATCGACACCCGAAGCAGCAATAAGTTTCATATGTATCTCCCGGCGCGACTCATATTCAGTCTGAAAACCGTTGTGTTCGAGTTCGCCCACACGCAATCCCGACCGTTTGTATTTATCGGTATAACAGGGACCAATTCCTTTGAGAGTGCTGCCGATTTTTTTTTCACCCATAGCGGCCTCGTTTACTGCATCCAACAAACGATGCGAAGGCATAATAAAATGAGCGCTACGGCTGATCAGCAGATTTGACGACGGGTCAAATCCGGCTTCACGGATAGCATCTATTTCCTGAAAGAAAATAAAAGGATCCAACACCACCCCATTACCAATAATATTGAGAATATTGCTACGAAAAATGCCACTGGGAACAGAATGCAAAACAAATTTGCGGGAATTGAAAATAATGGTATGTCCGGCATTGGGACCACCCTGAAACCGCGCTATAATATCATATTGCGGAGCCAGTGCATCAACAATTTTTCCCTTTCCCTCATCGCCCCATTGCAGGCCTAAAATCACATCAACTTTCATACAATTTCAAACAAGTTACAAAACTAACAAATTAATCCTTCTTTTCAAAATCCGCTTGCCCATCTTTGGAACAATCCTCACAAATGCCATAAAAAACCAAAGAATGACTGGACGCTCTGAAACCAAAAGTCTGGAGCAGGGTTTTTTCGATCTCCCCCACACGGGGCTCACAAAATTCAATCACTTTGCGGCATTTGAGACAAATTGCATGATCGTGGGGCTGAAAACATAAACACTTTTCGTATTGCGCGCTGCTTTGGCCAAACTGGTGCTTGACCACCAAGCCACTTTCAAGCAATAACTCCATAGTATTGTACAAAGTTGCTCTGCTAACCCGATAGCGATTGTTTTTCATTCGGATATACAACGTTTCGATATCAAAATGACCCGGTCTGGTATAAATCTCTTTTAAAATAGAATAACGCTCCGGTGTCTTTCGATGTTTTGTGCGGTTCAGGTATTCAGTAAATATTTGTTTTACAGCATCATAATTATCAACCGCCTGCTGAATTTCGGCATTCTTTTCCATGGCAGAAAATTTCAGTAAAGATAACCATTATTTTTATTTGGTTTAAATAGGGTCTGCTGAAAAACACGTAACACTCACAAAAACAGAAATATATTCAGCAA
>DAOPKE010000022.1:0-33874 GCA_035390965.1 Bacteroidales bacterium
GTGACGCATGCGCCTGCAACTCGCTGAATGACAGTTTTCATGTTTTAATTTTTCTTTATTTTCTTCTTTTTTTCAGTTGCAATTTTTTCCTTCATGGTTTCATAAATTTTCATAGAATCACAACAGGCACTGTCTGGAATCAAAGCAAAATTAAGATACACGGGGTTGTGATCTGAATGAGTAAAACCCATGTCAATTGTTTTCACTTCATTCACTTCAATGTTGGGTGAACACAGGAAATAGTCGATGATGGTCGTTGTTGTTGTGCCTTTCTGATATGAAATATTAACGTCGCGGTTGGTTGGTGTGCTGCTGTCATACATCCATTTCCATCCTTCCGGTAAAAAATCGTTGCTCACAGAAGTGCCTACCAGTCTTACTTTATCACCAGTCTTGATTTCAGCCGGATTGAACCCCGGCGGATTCTGATTCCAGTCGCCACCGGCAATTACATAATGTCCGCGGTTGTACAGATCGAGTACAAAACTACGCAGGAACAAAAGCTCTGCAACTCGGATGTCGCCCGCGTCGCTGAATGCCGAATTGTGCGTGTTGATTACATACAAGTCTTTTTCACCATCAATCTCATATCGCATTATGATGAAACAGCGATCAAGAAAAAACACGCTCATTGGCCAGGAGTAACTGCCAGGATATGATATTCTTTGTGCCCATTCGGGAATATAACGCGAAAATGTCATCATGCCGGCATATACTTTTGCCATTGGATTGAAAAGCGGAAACGGCACATAGGGCACATCATAGTTCACGGCTTTTGCCGAGCTGAAATCAGGCAGTGCCTGCATCAAAGAGCTGTCCTGATGTGAATAAAAAGAGCGTCTTGCATCAAAATCCACTTCTTGCAGAAGCAGAAAATCAACACTGTCCATGGCTGAAACGATATTGAATACGGCATTCAGATACGATTTGTACAAATCCTTGTCTGGCCGCATTTTTTTACCGCCCTCATAAAAAAAATCCATCTCTTTCCCCAGTCCGCAATAGCCAATGTTCCATGAAATCATTGAAATGTTTTCATCTGCAAATAGCCATGCATTGCGGCCTTCGCTGATTATCAGGGTGTCGGTTACAGGTGGCGAAAAATTGTTGTTCGAATTGATGGTGATGATTGTTGCAAAGTATGCGATTATCAGCCCTGCAGTAATCAGGATTGTAACCAGAAAAACCTTTAGTCCCCGTCGGATTTTTTTCCACATAATTCAGGAATAATTTTTGTAAAAATACATTTTTTAAAATATTCACGATATTTGTAAAAAATCCTGATGCGATTCTTCTTTGTTGTTTTTTCTTCTTTGTTGTTTTTTATTTCCTCATTCAGTGCTTTATCGCAGGATGACTGGAAAGATTGGATGCTGCACAAAACATTTGAAACCAGTCAGGGTGTGTTGCCTTATCGGATGTATGTTCCTGATTCAATCGGGCCCGATGAAAAACTACCCCTGGTGCTGTTTCTTCACGGGGCAGGTGAGCGTGGCGATGATAATGAAGCACAGCTTACTCATGGAGTCAGACATTTTATGAATGATAGTATCCGCATGCAGTTTCGTTGTATCATTCTTGCCCCTCAGTGTCCCGCGAATGCACGATGGGTCGAGGTTGACTGGTCCAATGCTTCACATAAAATGCCTGCCCGGATTTCGGTGCCCCTTTTTCAGACATTTACGCTTTTGGACTCATTGATTGCGGCATTACCGGTCGATACTTTGCGTGTTTATATCACAGGCCTTTCGATGGGGGGCTTTGGAACATGGGATGCGCTTGCCCGACGGCCTGATTTTTTTGCTGCTGCCATGCCGGTATGTGGAGGTGGAGATGAGGGAACGGCCTGTCTGATGAAAAAAGTTCCGGTTTTGGCGTTTCATGGAAAACTTGATCATCTGGTGATTCCATCTCGTACTACCAATATGGTGAATGCTGTAAATCAATGTGGTGGAAATGCTCAGTTCGTTTTATTTCCCAAACTGGGACATCTTTGCTGGGAACAAGTGTATTCAAATGTTGAAAACATCCGTTGGTTATTTTTTCAGAAACGGCAGAAATAATTATTTTTGCCGCAAAAAGTTTTGAAATTTTTCAACTCACAAAAACCGCCACGCGATTATTTGCAGTATGTCTTGTTATTACTGGGCTCATTGTTGTTGTTCTCTGTTTTGTCTTTTTCCAATGCTGAAATCAGCATCGGTTCTTATAAACTGAAAGATTCCGGAATCCGCAAGTTCTTTTATCCCGAAGTGCTTCCATTGGCTCAAACAGGAATTTCTATTGAACAGGATGGTACTGGCGACAAAGTGGATTCATCGGCACAGCGATTTTTGCTGATAGGTGATTCCATGCTTGAATTTCTTCGTATCCGGCTGGGTGATTATGCCCGTAAAAACGGCCACACGGTCAATACTGTTATTTGGTATAGCTCTTCGTCGCTCTGGTACGGACAATGCGACACATTAAAGCATTTTATCAACAAGCACAAACCAACGTATGTATTGCTTGTTTTGGGAGCCAATGAGCTTTTTATCAAGGATATCACCTCTCAACGGGCGGAATATGTCAGAAACATCATTGCACAGATGGATACGTTGCCTTTTGTTTGGGTCGGACCTCCCAACTGGAAAGATGATACAGGAATCAATGATCTTATATTGCGTTATGCAGGAAAAGACCGTTATTTTCCATCCAAAAATCTTTCGTATGAAAGAACCAAAGACGGTGCGCATCCAAAGCGCGAATCTGCCTATAAATGGATGGATTCTGTAGCTGTTTATCTGCAGACCGAAGCCCGTTATAAAATACTGATGACATCCCCTGACACATTTCTCAATAAGGTGCCTCCTACCGAAATTCTGCAACCCAACCCGCCTTTCTGATGAACTGGAGTAATATTATTCACGACATACTTTTTTATAAACCTGCTGCGCCTATTTTGTTCAACAGCGGGACTTTCTGGTTGCTGTTCATTCTGGTTCTTTCGGTGTATGCGGCCATTTACCGCAATAATACAGCCCGCACATTGTTTTTGCTTGGATTTAGCATTTTCTTTTATTACAAATCGAGTGGTGTTTATGTTATGTTGCTGATAGGAACACTTGTTTTTGTGTATATGCTCACAAAACTGATGTTCCGGCAAAAAAATCCGGTTTTAAAAAAATGGATGTTGGTTGTCAATGTGGTTGTTACACTTGGTTTTCTTGCCTATTATAAATACACAAATTTCTTTATTGACAATTTTTCCCTGATTTCGGGTCAGCAGTTTGAAGCAGCCGATATTTTTCTGCCGGTAGGAATTTCTTTTTATACTTTTCAGATTCTTAGTTATGTTTTTGATGTGTATCGCGGCGATCTGGAGCCGGAAAAAGATTTTTTCAATTATGCGTTTTATATCACTTTTTTTCCACAGCTTGTTGCCGGCCCTATAGTCAGGGCGAGTCAATTTCTGCCGCAATTGAAAGGTCATATTACCATTCATCCGGATGAAGTGCAGAAAGGTTTTTTTCTTATTATGCAGGGCTTGTTCAAAAAAGCTGTCCTGGCCGATTATGTGTCGCAGTATAATGATTTGATTTTTAACGCTCCCGGCACTTATAGCGGATTCGAAAATCTGATGGCGGTATATGGTTACACGCTGCAGATTTACTGCGATTTTAGTGGTTACAGTGATATGGCCATTGGAATTGGAAAAATGATGGGATTTGATCTTGGAATTAATTTCAATAAGCCATATCAGTCGCTTAGTATAACGGAGTTCTGGCGTCGATGGCATATCAGTCTTTCAAGCTGGTTGCGCGATTATCTCTATATTCCGCTTGGTGGAAACCGCAAAGGAAAACTGCGTACTTATATCAATCTTTTTATCACCATGTTGCTTGGTGGGCTCTGGCATGGGCCTTCGTGGCAGTTTGTTTTTTGGGGTGGTATGCATGGTGTAGGACTCGCCATTCATAAATTATGGAAAACCTATGTAATGCCAGGCGAAATAGACTCAAAATGGGGCTCGCGGATTTACACATTTTTCGCGTGGTTCATTACTTTTCATTTTGTTGTTTTTCTCTGGATATTTTTCCGGGCTCAAAGTTTTGAACTTGCCTGGGAAATGATAGGGCAGATATTTGGCGCAATGGATTGGGCATATTTGCAGCCATTCTGGAGTGTTCGCCATATATTTGTTGTGATGTTGATAATCGGTATTGCTATTCACGCCGTTCCTTCACGTTTGTTTCCGAAAATGGAAAACATATACGTAAAAATGCCTTTTGTTGTTAAGGCCATCGCTTTTGTTGTATTGATTCAGCTTGTAATTCAGTTTAAAAGCGAATCGGTTCAGCCGTTTATCTATTTCCAGTTTTAATTACAACCTTTTAAATTTCTTTAAACTTCGGCAAAGTTTAAACTTTGCCGAAGTTAAGAAGTTAAAAAGAAGTTTGTTTAAAGGTTGTAATTAAAACGTAAACCACTTGTAGTTATACAAGCCGTCGAGTAAACGCTTTTCTTTCTCTTCTTTGCTGAGGGCTTTGTAGGCGGCTTTTTCGGCCTCGAAGGCAGCACGTTCTTCTTCGCGTTTGCGCTCTTCTTCGGCACGGATGGCATCTTGTTCGGCTTTGACAATGGCCTGTTCTGCATCCCATTCTTTTTTGGCGCGGTTAGTCAGAAATGGCTCTGCTACTGCCGGAAACAATTCAAGCAACAACTGGTCTTTTTCTGAATTTACCAGATTGCGATCGCCAAATTGCGATAAAACCTTATTGACCTGCGGTTTATAATTGTCGGTATTGTACGGTATTTCTTCGCGCGCGCCGGTTATTTTTTCACGAAAATCAGGATCAATAGGCACCGGCGTTTTGCCATAGGAGCCCTTAACGAGATTTACATATTGAGTGTTTACATTGGTGTACCAGGGCAGACCTTTGTTTTCGTCGAGAATGCAATTAACGGCCTGAACTCCGACAATCTGGCTGGTGGGTGTAACTAAAGGCACAGAGCCGGCTGCAGTGCGTACGGCCGGAACAGCTTTCAGTACGCGAGGTAAAAGTTCTTCGAGTTTCAGTGTTTTGAGCTGAGCCAGCATGTTGGTGTACATCCCTCCCGGAATTTGTGCGTTTTTCACCATCTCGTTGGGTGCCGGAAAATTGAAATAAGTTTCTATTTCGTGGCAGGCCTCCAGAACATCTTCGTAATTTTCTTTCTCAACCGAATTGATGGCGCGATCGAAAACTTTTTCAATGTCGGTTGGCAGCTTATCTTTGGTGAGATCGAAGCTGCGTGGAAACATTTTGTAACTGTCGAATTCATCCATTTGGTGCCTGATTTCTTCAAGCTTATCGCTGAGGGTTTTCAGCACTTCAATGTTGACATTGGTTTCATATCCCAGTTTTTTGCAAAACAAATGGATGATTTCATAAGCGGGTGCAGCACTGCCGCCTGCAAAAGGCATCATGTTGGTGTCGATGATGTCAGCGCCGTTCATCATGGCAGTCAGTACCGAAGCCAGCCCGTAGCCGGGAGTTGAGTGTGTATGGAAATCAACCGGAATTTTTACGTTGTTTTTCAGTGCGCGGATGATTTTTGCTGCACTTACATGGTCAACAAGACCAGCCATGTCTTTCAGCGTAATCATATCTGCACCCATGGCTTCTATTTCTTTGGCTTTGCCAACAAAATAATCTACCGTAAAAACAGGGGGCTTCGGCTTTTCTTTAATCAGTCCGAAAAATTTCTTTTTCAGTTCGAGCTTTGGATCTACGGTATAACTGATGGTGCCATCGGCAATGCCGCCGTATTTTTTTGCAAATCCGACAGAGCTTCTGATATTATCCATGTCGTTCAGGGCGTCGAAAATGCGCAAAATGTCAATGCCGGTTGACATGGCATTTTTGATAAATCCTTCGATTACATGTTCAGGATAGGGATTGTATCCAAAAAGGTTGCGACCACGTGATAAGGCCGTCAGCTTTGATGAGGTTCCGATTGCGTCCTTGATTTTTGCCAATCGTTCCCATGGGTCTTCGTTCAGATAACGCATGATACTGTCAGGAACAGCTCCACCCCATACTTCCATGGCGTAAAAACCGGCTTCTTTGAACAATGGAAGCACATGATCGACCTGGGCCTGGTTCATACGGGTTGCAAATAATGACTGCTGTCCATCGCGCAGTGTGAGATCCCTTATCTTTAATTCTTTCATAGTCTTGACTTTTAACTGCGTAAAATTACAACTATTTTGAGAGAATTCCGGATTTTTTAACCCCTGATATGTATCAACATTCATTGACAATGGCTTTTCTCTTTTGTATTTTTGCATAAAATTTTTTCATTATGAAATCAGATATTCAGATTGCGCGCGAAACATCCATCAAACCGATTACTGAAATTGCAAAACAATTGGGGATTAATCCAGATGATCTGGATTTGTATGGAAAGCATAAAGCAAAAATTCCGCTTAGTTATATTAATGACGAAAAAATAAAAAAATCGAAATTGATTTTGGTAACAGCCATTACACCAACACCCGCTGGCGAAGGCAAAACAACCACTTCTATCGGATTGGCTATGGGCTTGAACCGCATAGGGAAAAAAACAACGGTGGTTCTTCGCGAGCCATCTCTGGGACCCGTTTTTGGAGTAAAGGGCGGCGCTGCCGGCGGTGGATATGCTCAGGTGATTCCGATGGAAGATATTAACCTGCATTTTACTGGCGATATGGCAGCTGTTGAAAAAGCAAACAACCTGTTGTCGGCCTTGATTGATAATAATCTTCAGAATACAAAAAACAGTCTGAATCTTGATCCGCGCACCATCAGCTGGAAACGGGTGATGGACATGAACGACCGCTCGCTGCGCGACATTGTGATTGGTCTTGGCGGAACTGCCAATGGAATTCCACGTGAAACCGGTTTTAATATTACTGCGGCTTCGGAAGTGATGGCAATTCTTTGTATGGCCTCTGATAAAGACGATCTTGAAAAGCGTTTGGGAAATATTTTTATCGGATTTACCTTCGATAAAAAACCGGTATATGCTCGTGATCTGAATGCTCAGGGAGCTATGGCGGTGTTGCTGAAGGATGCCATTATGCCCAATCTGGTGCAGACACTTGATAATACACCGGCAATCATTCATGGTGGACCTTTTGCCAATATTGCAC
Organism: Bacteroidales bacterium; assembly: GCA_035390965.1. GTDB lineage: Bacteria > Bacteroidota > Bacteroidia > Bacteroidales > DTU049 > GWF2-43-63. The sequence continues at coordinate 7,157 of DAOPKE010000022.1, forward strand.
AGGGTACAAATTCAATTATTGCTACAAAAACGGGTTTGTCGCTTTCAGAATATGTAGTTACGGAAGCTGGTTTTGCGAGCGATCTTGGAGCAGAAAAATTTTTCGATATCAAATGTCAAACAGCCGGATTGATGCCGAATGCAGTGGTGATTGTTGCAACGGTTCGGGCACTTAAATATCATGGCGGTGCCAAAAAAGACCAGTTTGCAATACCTGATGCAGCGCTGGTTTCAAAGGGTTTGCCAAACCTTGAAAAGCATATCGAAAACATGAAAAAGTTCGGTTTTACTCCGGTTATTGCACTCAATAAATTTGATACTGACAGTGTTGAGGAAATTAAAGTAGTGGAGGATTTTTGCAAAACTCAGGATGTGTCCATGGCTGTGAATGATTCGTGGGCCAGAGGAGCCGAAGGCGCACTTGAATTGGCTGAAGCGGTTGTTAGTGAGGCAAAATCATGTCCGGCTTGTTTCAAGCCGCTGTATGATAAAAATTGGGATGTGGAGAAGAAAATCAGTACCATTGTAACAAATATGTATGGTGCCAAAGATGTTGAATATTCGCTCAAAGCCAGAAAAGACCTTCAGAATATTCTTTCCCTGGGCCTTGATAAACTGGCCATTTGTATGGCTAAAACGCAGAATTCATTGTCCGATGTGCCAGAATTGCGCGGCCGCCCGAAAGATTTTACTGTCAATATCCGGGAAATCGAAATTTCTTCAGGCGCCGGATTTGTTGTTCCTATTGCAGGATCTATCATGCGTATGCCGGGTTTGCCTGCAGTGCCTTCGGCCGAAAATATTGGCTTTGATGATGACGGAAATGTGACCGGACTCTTTTGAAAATACGAGATGCGAAATACGAGATACGAAATACGAAATACGAGATACGAGATACGAGATACGAAATACGAGATACGAGATACGAAATAGGAGATACGAAACACGAAATGCGAGGTGCGAAATACGAGGTGCGAAATGAGAATATGAGATGTGACTTGTGAAATGCGAACTCGAAATTCTATTTCGAAGTTTAGTTTTGTTTTGCATGAATAGTACGCATACTTGCAACAAATATGGCTACCAGCTCTTCTGCTTCTTTTTGAATAATCTGTCCATCTTTAATTTGCGAAAAGTATTTCGATCGATTAATTATTTTTAAACAGATCAATGTCTCTCGTAACTCCTTCAGTGATATTTTCATTTTATGAATGAAGTCCTTGGTTGATTCGGCTGCCTGTGCTTCGCCATAATTCAGGGATGCGGATACAGATGCTCGTGAAAGTTGATCTGCAAAATATTCTGCAATATGAATTTGCGGGAAATCATGACAGAAATCTAGAATTGAAACGGAGAATTTCACCAAACGTTCTTCTGTCTGATATCTGCTTTTCACGTCTTCTACACATGAATCAATTAACACGTCAGTTGGATATTGTTTTTGTTTCATAATTTTATATTGTTTCGTTTTCTAAATATGCCGTCCCTCTGTTCATGTTTTATATTTCCGATTTTGATTTTATTTAGAATTATAAATTGTCACATTATATTTCGTATTTCTGATTTTGTATTTCTAATTTCGTATTTCTAATTTCGTATTTCTAATTTCGTATTTCATTCCGGCTCATGCGCCACAGAAATCAACAGATTTTGAAATTGCCGCAAGTGCAGATCAAATGGAAATTGTTTTGATTTAAGCCGTATAAAACCATGGGCTTTTGCTCTTTCTGTTTCAAACGGATTGATATGAATATTTCCACGTAAAGTAATGTAGCGTTTTCCGTAAGCTTTAAAAATGGCTTCTTTAAAAGTCCAGTACATAACAGCTTTTTCAAGGTTTTCTGTTTTTTTCCACTCTTCGTGTTCTTCTGCATCCATGAATTTTTGCGTTACCTTGAGTATTTTCGGATGGATGGGTTCAATGTCGAGTCCGTGCATCAACTTCATGTTGGGTGAAATAAGCACGGCTGAATAATCGGTACAATGTGTTATGCTGATGGAACTTTGTGGGTTTACCAGAAATGGCTTGTTGTCGTCGTCGTAATATATGCGATAAATATAGTCGGTTTTTACAAGTTGGCGTATCAGTGCTCTGTAACTTAACCATTGACGTCGTCTTGTATCGTTTCCAAATGAAGCCAGTGTGTCAAATTCTTCTTTATTCAGAAACAACATGGATATGAGCTCATCAACACTTTCGGTGATGTGCCACAGACCCATTTGCAGGTCAGGTTTTATCCATTCGTGATATACAAGAGGCATACGTAAAAATCAATGCATAATTACGAATTCTTTTTCAGTAATGCCGGATTTGAAAATAAATTTCAGAAAATAAAATCCTTCAGGTAAATGACCTGTTTCAATCAGGTTTTCCGTGATTTCTTCTGTTATGACACGCCCTTGTAAATCACATAAATACACGTGTTCCGGTCGTTCAGAAGTTGCATAACGAATGGAAATATTATTATCGGCCGGATTTGGAAAAATGGAAACGATTTGCTGAAAACCATTTTCCAAGCCAGATGTAGGCCCCCAGATTGAATAGACCCAGTCGGGATTATCCACAAATGGATTGCGGTTGTGCTGAATGCCATACACATCATTGTTTCGTTCAATTTCTTTGGTGCTTACAGAGTCAAGTGCATGCCACTGAAGCAGCATGTTTTCAGTCCATGAACTCAGATCTCCGCCACTGAATGATTCTCCGCTCCACGAGGGCATTTCATCTTTGTAGCGTACACACATGTAAAAATAAATCCGCGCAAAATCGCCTTTGAAACTATCAATGGGTTCGAAAACAGTGCCGGTGTAGCCGGGAAAACCACATGGACCCAGTTTGCTTCCATTCTGCGATGTCCATGATGCAGAACTGACTTCACCAAAAGGAAAATTGCTGCGCTGACCATTCACTTTCCCATCGGTGGGCACTACATGAAACATGTCGCTATACATGGGTAAAGAACCGCCAAACCAGCTCTGTGGAACCGAATGCTCCCGGTTGTAACAATCGCCTTCGCTGTTGTAGTTTCCACACTGATCGGTAACAAATGTGAACTCATAGGGTGGCGTTCCGCCCGGGATATCGCTGTACATATCCCATACTTTTCCGTTGGACTTTTTGTCTGTAATCGGATATACATCCCATAAATCGTCATAAACGGTAATTGTGTATCCGGTGGAAATGATATTGTGTAAAGCTGTTTTTAATGCGCTTCCGGTCAGTCCTTCAGCATCGTCATAATATCCGGTGGGTGCTTGTGCAATGGCAAAAAGAGGCACCAAACATACCCATATCAAAATCCATTTTTTCATATTGCAAATATAACATGTAAAGGTACGAAATTTTTGCTGTTTTTAATGGAAATGATTTGGTTTTTGGCGTATATTTTAGGAAATGTCTATCAAAAAGCGCCCAAAACTTTCATAATCTGGAAATCCGACGGTGAATTTGTGCACTAACTTCGACAGAATTTTGCTTTCTTTCCAAACTTCAAGCTTCTCAAAACTATAAACGAATCTCATAATATTATTTTTTGTTTGATAACTTCTCAACTATCAATGCGCTTCCAGCCAATTTCTGCCGTCCTTTACTTCCACTTCCACCGGGACTTTTAGCGGCAATGCGGCTTTCATGAGTTTCTCGATTTCTGGTTTTACAATTTCCAATTCTTCTTTTGGAACATCAAATACCAATTCATCGTGCACCTGTAAAATCATTTTTGTTTTCAGGTTGCTTTTTTTCAGCCAATCAAAAATATCAATCATGGCCATTTTGATCATGTCGGCTGAAGAGCCCTGAATGGGCGCGTTGATGGCATTGCGCTCGGCAAAACCTCGCACAAAACTGTTGGTTGAATGAATGTCTTTCAGATATCTTCGCCGGTGTTTCAGTGTTTCGACATATCCATTAGCGCGTGCAAAAAGAATAGTGTCGTCCATATATTTTTTGATGCCGGGAAATTGTTCAAAATAATTATCTATAATGTCCGAAGCGTCTTTTCGGCTTATTCCAAGCCGCTCTGAGAGCCCGAATGCAGAGATTCCATAAATGATTCCGAAATTTACCATTTTTGCATGACGACGTTGCTCGGGTTTTACATCATTCAAGGCAACTCCATACACTTTGGCTGCTGTCGCTGTATGAATATCAATGCCTTGTCTGAATGCATCGACCATATGCTCATCACCTGAAATAGACGCAATGATGCGTAACTCAATCTGGCTGTAGTCGGCCGAAATCAGTACATGATTTTCATCTCGGGGGACAAAAGCTTTGCGAATTTCCTGTCCGAGTTCGGTGCGGATCGGTATGTTTTGCAAATTCGGGTTTGTTGAACTGAGGCGACCTGTGGATGTTACTGCCTGATTATAGCTGGTGTGAACTCTGCCTGTTTCCGGATGAATCAGTTCGGGCAATGCATCAACATAGGTGTTTTGCAGTTTGCTCAAACCACGGTATTCAAGCACTTTTGCCACAATCGGATGTCGTGAAATATATTTTTGCAACACCTCTTCCGATGTGGAATATTGTTTTGTCGCCGTCTTTTTTGGCTTTTCAGCAATTTGTAATTTATCGAAAAGAATTTCACCCAATTGTTTCGGACTGGCAATGTTAAAGGGCTGTCCGGCCAGTTGATGGATGTCGGATTCCAATTGTAATATTTCTTTTCCAAGTAATTGCGAGAATTCTTTCAATGATTGCTGATCTATTCGAACGCCGCTGCGTTCCATATCTTCGAGCACTTCAATCAAAGGGGTTTCAATTTCATAAAACAGCTCTGTCATGCCGGAAATATCCAGCTCTGGTTCAAAAATTTTCCAGAGTTTCAGCGTAATGTCAGCATCTTCACATGCATAGTCTTTGAGTTTTTCTGCAGTCACATCGAAAATTGAAATTTTTTGTTTGCCGCTTCCCAGCAATTCTTCGTAAGTGATGGTTTTGTAGTTGAGGTAGTTTTCGCTCAGGTAATCGAGATTGTGACGAAGTTCGGGCTGGAGCAGGTAGTGTGCCAGCATGGTGTCGGCCAGTTTGCCTTTTATGTGAATGCCGTGTGTTCGCATTACGGCAATATCATATTTCAGATTTTGTCCGATCTTGATGATTTTTTCATTTTCAAATATTGGTTTTAACATTTCCAATACGGATTTGCAGAAGTCCTCGTCTTTCAGATAAACAAAAAACGCTTTTCCGGGTTCAGTGCAAAACGAAATTCCGGCCAGTGTTGCTACCAATGTATCCAATGAATCTGTTTCGGTGTCGAAGCAGATTAGCTTTTCTTTTTTTAGTTCCGAAACAAGTTTTTCGAGATCATCTGTGTTGTCGATGAGTTTGTATTCATGTTCATTGCTGTTGATGTTGCTGATGATGGAATCCAGTCCGGCTCTGGCTTCTACAAAGTCCTGATCAAATAAACTAGATTGACCTTGAGCAACAGCCGGCGTTTTTTCGGCAATTATGCCCATAGCATCCCACCAGCGTTTCGAAAATGTTTTGAATTCCAGCTCTTCCATAAATTTCTGCAATGGCGCAAATGGCGCAACTTTCCATTCAAGCCGCGAAGGCATGAATTGGATAGGGACATCGGTAATGATGGTGGCAAGTTGTTTTGAGATAAGAGCGGATTCTTTACCGGCCAGCACCTTTTGTTTCATGGTGGGATTTTTTATTTCATCGGCATGTGCCAGAAGATTTTCTACACTGCCGTATTCGCTGATCAGTTTTTTTGCACCCACTTCGCCGATGCCAAAAATACCTGGAATATTGTCGGCCGCATCTCCCATGATTGCAAGGATGTCAATCACTTGTTCAGGACGTTCAATTCCATAGCGGTCGCATACTTCGCGTACTCCCCAAACTTCGGCAGCGGCGCCGAATTTGGCGGGTTTATACATGAAAATATTTTCGCTCACCAACTGGCCGAAATCCTTGTCGGGGGTCATCATATAGGTTTGATAACCGCGGGTTTCTGCTTCTTTGGCCAGTGTTCCGATTACATCGTCGGCTTCGTATCCGTCAACTTCCAGAATGGGAATATCCATGAGTTGCAACATCTCTTTAATGTAAGGAAGTGAGATGGACAAATCATCTGGCATGGGTTCGCGGTTGGCTTTGTAAAATGCAAATTCATCATGCCTTGCTGTGGGTGCAATGGTGTCAAACGCTACTCCCAGCAAATGTGGTTTTTCTTTATTAATGAGATCGAGTATGGTGTTGCCAAAACCCAGAATGGCACTGGTGTTCAGCCCTTTTGAATTACGTACGGGATTTTTAATCATCGCGTAATAAGATCTGTATGCCAATGCCATGGCGTCGAGCAGAAATAATACCGGTTTCTTTTCTTCCATTGAAAAAGATGTTTTTGTAAAAGTAGTTATTTTTTTAGTAGTCAGTCCCGCGTAATCAGTCCCATGCATTAATACATTATTCGTTCATTTTGTTTATTTATTATTCTTTTATAAATGTTTTTTCAGCCCTTTAACCCTTTAACCATTTAGCCCTTTAACCATTTAACCATTTAGCCCTTTAACCATTTAGCCCTTTAATCGTTTAGCCCTTTAACTCTTTAGCCATTTAACCATTTATCAGTTTAATGAATCAACAACAATCATTTCCGGTCTTTACAATTCCCTAACATTTTCTTTTTCGATAATTGTTCATTCGTTCAATTTCAGATAATAAAGCGGATGTTTCTTTGCAGCATAAACCAAATGAAAAAAGTATGAAAAAAGTTTTGACTGTAGTGTTGGGTTTGATCATGTCAGCTGGAATATTTGCACAGCATAGTATCGAAAACCCTTTTTTTGATCAGGTAACGTATCGTGGTGCATTCGATGCCACTACTTTATGGACGGATGGATGGACCAACTGGGATGCCGAAAACACAACGTATCCGGCAACAACAGTTACAAAATCCGGTGAGATTACAAGCAACGAAACCTGGACTGCTTCGGATGTGTATAAAATTGAAGGGTTTTTATATGTGCGCAGTGGTGCAACGTTGACTATCGAAGCCGGCACTGTGATTCGTGGTGATAAAGCCAGCAAGGGCACTTTGATTGTGGAACGAGGTGCAAAACTGAATGCGGTTGGAACATCCGCAAATCCAATTGTTTTCACATCAAACGAAGCGGCGGGCTCGCGTGACTATGGCGATTGGGGCGGCATTGTCCTTTGCGGAAAAGCGGCCATCAATGTGCCTGGCGGTGAAGCTCAGATTGAAGGTGGACCGACTTCGTATTATGGCGGTGGCACTTCTCCTGACAATGCTGACAACAGCGGTACGCTGAGTTATATCAGAATAGAATTTCCTGGAATTCCTTTTGTAACGGATAAGGAAATCAATGGTCTTACTCTTGGTGGTGTTGGTAGCGCCACAACCATCGATCATATACAGATTTACCGTTGTGGTGACGATGCTTTTGAATGGTTTGGCGGAACTGTAAATGCCAAATATCTGGTTTCTTCATTCACCTGGGATGATGATTTTGATACCGATTATGGCTTCTCCGGCATGATTCAGTATGCTGTTGCTTTGCGCGATTCATCCATTGCTGATCCGGGTTCGGGATCAAACGGTTTTGAAAGTGATAATGATGGCTCGGGTTCGGCCAATACTCCGGTAACCAATCCGATTTTTTCGAATATTTCCATGTTTGGACCAAAAGTACTTTCAACCACAAGCATCAATACCAATTATAAAAGAGCGATGCATTTGCGCCGAAATTCGCAGATCGATATTTACAATTCCTTTTTTGCCGGATATAAAGATGGACTTTTTGTTGATGGTTCAGCGGCCCGGCAGAATCTGGCTGAAGGCGAATTGTCTCTTTTTGGTGTAACCCTGGCTTATTGCTCTGGAAATTATTTTCCGGAAGACACCGTGAATGTTGTGCGTGATTATTACTTAACATCCTGGAGAATGAATGATACATTGACCGATCATGCTTTGCTGCAGATTGCCGATCCTTTCAATTATGGCAACCCTGATTTTCGCCCTGTGACTGGTAGTCCGGCTTTGAACGGCTCGGTTTTCAGTGGCATCATTGACCGCGAAAGCAACAATGTTGATGAGTTGATTATTTATCCAAATCCTGCAACAAACGTGCTTAATGTTGCTTTTTCTCTCCGTGACGACGAAACTGTTGTTGTTGAGATTATGGATATGAGCGGTAGAATTTGCAGCAGGGTTGTTGAAAGCAGGGAAATGGGTTCGAATGTTGTCGGAATCGATGTTCATCAACTGGAAACCGGTGTTTATTCCGTTAGGATAAAAGCCGGTTCATCTATTGCCACCATGCGCTTTTTCAAATAACATACATCTGAACCTCTCATGAATCAGCTGGGCATAACTGAAAAGTTATGCTCATGCTGCTTTGTGTAATGTGAATTTATTATTAGTAACATTGGTTTTTTACTAACAATTTCCTGACAGAAAAAAGATGCATTAATAAAGCAGTTTTAATTACAGGGTAATATTTGAAATGGAAATTTGCAGTACAAATCAGTTGTATGAAAAAGTTGTTTTTATTTTTTATTATCAGTTTTTCGTTTTCGTTTTTGTTCTCACAAACGAGCTTTCAGAGCGAAGTTCCGGTAAGACAGGGTACAATGGATGTAAAAGGCCGTGTTGTTGATGCAAAAACAAATGAGCCGGTTATCGGTGCCAATGTTGTGCTGAAGGGAACAACCCTTGGCGCTTCAACTGACCTTGACGGAAACTTTGTTTTGCCGGCCATTCCCAAAGGCAATCTTACGGTTACTGTTTCTTATGTTTCTTATAAACCATTTGAACATACTTTTTATATTTCAGGCGAAAAAAATCTTTTTCTTGATATTAAACTCGAAGAAAATATAACGCAGATTCAAACAGTAACGGTTGTCTCCAATCGCGTTACCGGAACTGAAGTCTCTATGATGCAGACCATCCGGCAAAACAACCTGGTGGTGAATGGTGTTCCTTCGCAGATGATAAAAAAAACACAGGACCGCGATGCCGCCGAGGTGGTAAAACGTATTCCGGGTATCACAGTACAGGACGGACGTTTTGTGATTATTCGCGGATTGAATGAGCGATACAACAGTGTCTGGCTGAATGATCTTCCTGCTCCCAGTGCCGAAGCCGATGTGCGTGCTTTTTCTTTCGATCTGATTCCTGCTTCGATGATTGATAATGTTGTTGTGTATAAAACATTTTCTCCTGAGTTGCCGGGTGACTTCGCCGGGGGGCTGGTGCAGATTTCAACGGTAAGCAATCCGGAGAAAAATCATTTGCAGATTTCATACTCAAATGGCTATGCTGCCGGCTCCACTTTTCAGCAACATCTTTTGTATCCTGTTGAAGGCAGCGGAATCACAAACGCCACTTCTTCGCTCAAACTTCCGCAATTGTTTCCTGAAAATGTATCAACCATCCCTTCAACCGAAGCCGGAAAGGACTTGAAAACTTTTTGGGGTCAGACAATGAATAAAATCTGGACACCGCATTCAATCACAGCTCCAACCGATCAGCGTTTTTCTGTTTCAGGTGCCTGGAGTAAAAAATGGGACAATGCCAGATTGGTGAATTTTTCACAGATTAATTACAGCTCGACTTTTCAGCAGGACAGCATTTTTCGTGCATCATACAATGCATATGATGAAATTGGTCAAAAGCCCGATACAAATTATTATTTCAATGATGTTCAATATGTCAGTTCTGTTAAAGCAGGAGCTATGATGAACTGGTCGCTGATTAAGGGAAAATCAACATATGAATTCAGAAATCTCTTGAATTATCAATCTTCAAATCGCGTTACTGAGCGCGAAGGGCGTGATTTTTACGGAGGAATTTATATTCGTGGTCTTGAGATGGCCGTTAAACAACGTCATTTGTATTCTGGCCAGCTCAGCGGAACACACTCTTTTGGAAAAAAGGAATCAAAGATAAAATGGTTTGCCGGGTATTCGGTTTCATCACAGCAAATGCCTGATACAAAACGTTTGACCTGGGTGCTGAACGATCAGGAGGAAAGCCCGTATTGTGGTGAGTATGGATTGAATTTTTCTTTCACAGCAAATTCCAATCTTTCCGGAAGAATTTTTCATGATATGAATGAACAGATTGTAAATGCTGGTTCAGATTTTAATTCATATATTTCTGCAGGAAGCAGTAAAATTGCATATAAAACCGGGTTTTTCTACGAAAACCGTAACCGCCTTTTTAATGCAAGAAACCTGGGGTATAAAATTGCAAAGACATCTTTATTCAATTGGGACCTTCCTTATCAGAGTGTGGAAAATGTTTTTGGCAATGAAAATATCAATGCTGCTGATGGAATTATGCTTGATGAACAAACAAGTCCATCGGATTCATACACATCGCATTCGGAATTGCTTGCAGGATATTTTACCTTAACGCTTCCTGTGGGTTCAAGAATTAAAATTCATACAGGCATAAGAGCCGAACACAGCAGGGTGTCACTTCATTCATACACTGCCGATGCAACAAATCCTCCTTCAACTGAAGATGAAATTCATTACTTATCAGACACTGTTTTGTTTTTACCGGCCATTAATTTTAGTTTTTCAATGACCGAAAACAGTTTGTTGCGATTGGCTTACGGACAAACGCTCAATCGGCCGGAATACCGCGAAATTGCTCCCATGTCGTTTTATGATTATGAAATGAAAGCGGTAATTACAGGCAATGACAGTCTGACTTTTGCAAGCATTCATAATTTTGATTTCCGCTATGAATACTATCCGAATGCTTACAGCATGGTCAGTATCGGTGCTTTTCATAAACAGTTCATCAATGCTATCGAGTATCAGATTATTCCTACCGGTAGTGGATTGCAGTATTCATTTCAGAATACGCCCGAAGCCAGTGTGAGTGGGTTGGAAGCTGAAATGCGTCTGTCGGCTGCTTCGTTGAAAAAATTTGATTATCTGAAAAATTTCACTTTGATTTTTAATGCTGCTTATATGAAAAGCCGCATCTGTTTTGAAGAAAATAGTCTCGAGGAAGATCGCGCCCTGCAAGGTCAGTCTCCTTTTATTCTCAATGCATCCTTGTTTTATCAGAATGATTCGCTTGGTTTGAATGCCGGCTTGATGTTTAACATAGTTGGCAAACGAATCAGTTTTGTTGGTGATCCGTTTACCGGCAACCCACATATTTACGAGATGCCGGCCAGTAAGCTCGATCTTAGCATAAGTAAAAACATCGGAAAGAAAATCGAAGTAAAAGCGCAGGTGAGAAATTTGTTAAACAGTGCCTCTCGATACGCTCAGAATATTGAAACAGAGTCAGGTACCATTGAACAGACTACAATGCAATACAATCCGGGAAGATATTATCTTTTGGGTCTTGTTTGGAAATTGTAATTTAAAACATCGATAAAACGACAAATTGTGTTGCCGAAAATTAATTTTCAACATTCAGAAATTCGACGCTTATATGTCGTATTTTTGAAACATGGAAGAGAATAAGGATAAGAAAAATACCAAGCGTAGTGTAAAACCTGCACCATTAAAGGCCTCAGTATTAGATCACGGGCGGGTACCCCCACAGGCGGTCGAACTTGAAGAAGTCATTCTCGGTGCATTGATGCTTGAACAGAATGCTCTGAATACTGTTATTGATATTATTCAACTTGATTCATTTTATAAGGAAGCTCATCGTTATATTTTTGAGGCCATTCAGTCTTTGTTTGCCCGAAGTTCTCCCATCGATATGCTTACTGTTATCGAAGAGTTGAAAAAACAAGGAAAGCTTGAACTTGTTGGGGGCGCTTATTATATTACATACCTGACCAATCGTGTGGTTTCAAGTGCCAATATTGAATATCATGCCCGCATTGTTGCACAGAAATATATTCAGCGCCGTTTAATTGAAATTTCCACCGAAATTATCAATGATTCGTTTGAAGAAAGTACCGACGTGTTCGATTTGCTCGATAGTGCCGAAGACAAACTTTTTAAAATCAATGAAGAGAATTTAAGACGCAAAACCAACGGCATGGCTCAGTTGCTGCGCTCAGCCAGAGAAATGGTTGAATCGGCTTCGAAAAACGAAAACTCTCTTTCCGGTGTGCCAAGCGGTTTTAAATCGCTCGATGCTGTTACAGCCGGCTGGCAGCGCTCTGATCTGATTATTATTGCTGCCCGCCCGGGTATGGGTAAAACCGCATTTGTGCTTTCTATGGCACGCAATATGGCCATGATCAACGAAGTGCCGGTGGCTTTGTTTTCACTTGAAATGAGCGCCATTCAGCTTGTGATGCGTTTGATCGCTTCCGAAGCACGCATCAGCAGCGAGCGTTTGCGAACCGGCAAGCTTACAGCGCAGGAATGGAAAAGTCTGAATGATAACATGGACAATCTGTCCAAAGCAAAATTATATCTCGACGATACACCGGCACTCTCCGTATTTGAACTGCGCGCCAAGGCCCGCCGACTGAAACAGCAATACGATATTCAGTGTGTCATTGTTGACTACCTGCAGCTCATGACTTCGAAGGTGGAGAAAAATGCCAACCGTGAAGTTGAAATTGCAACCATATCAAGATCATTGAAAGCACTGGCAAAAGAGTTGAATATTCCAGTCATTTGCTTGTCGCAGCTTAGTCGTGAAGTTGAAAAACGTCCTGGCAGCAAACGTCCGCAGTTGTCTGACCTTCGCGAATCCGGTGCCATTGAGCAGGATGCCGATATCGTTATGTTTATTTACCGTCCTGAATATTATTTTAAGGAAGATGATAAAAATACGGATATCGAAACCATTCGCAACAAAGCTGAATTGCTGATTGAAAAGCATCGTAACGGTCCGCTTACAACCATCAATCTGAAATTTCTCGGAGCTTATGCACGTTTTTATGAAGAAAATGACGAGGATTTTTCTCATGCCATCCGTATTCTTTCAGAAAGTGGTCAAACCAGCTCCGGAAGCTCTTTTACGGTTCAATCAAAAATGAATAATGATCATTCCGGTGATGATTTTTCCATCCGTAAAAGTGATCTCTGATTTTTGCATGATTATTGAAAAGCTTTTGTTCCAATGAAAACCCGATATTTTCTTGTTCTGTTTGTTTTGATTTTTTTACCGCGTTTAGCGGATGCTACACATTTGCTTATACCAATGGATCAGTCGCAGAAAAATCATTTAAAAGCTTATGGTATCACCTATTGGATTCTTGCTAATAATGAAGAAGCTGAATGGTTGCTCAATTACAGAGGCGGTAGTTTTATGTGTGGTTTTTCAAAAACCATTCAGGACGAATGCAATATCAGGGGCGTTTCGGTGGAGGTGATTTCAGATGCACAAGCCGCTTCAATTCGTGCAGAAATTGCCGATCCGTCTGTTAATATGGATATTATTCAACTTACCAAAGCTCCGAAAGTGGCTGTTTATGCACCTAAAACAAACCTGCCATGGGATGATGCGGTAACATTGGTGCTAACATATTCTGAAATTCCATATGAACAGATTTATGACGAAGAAGTTTTGAGCGGCGATTTGCCCAAATATGACTGGTTGCATTTGCATCATGAGGATTTTACCGGACAATATGGAAAATTCTGGGCTCATTATCAGAATACAGATTGGTATAAACAGGATGTGGCAGAATCGGAAAAATCGGCCAAAGCTCTTGGTTTTACTAAGGTGTCGCAAATGAAACTGGCAGTGGCCAAAAAAATTCGTGATTTTGTAGCTGGGGGAGGTTATCTCTTTTCCATGTGCAGTGCTCCGGATAGCTATGATATTGCGCTGGCAGCCGAAGGTGTTGATATCTGTGCTTCGCAGTTCGACGGCGACCCCATGGATCCGCAGGCACAAAGCAAACTCGACTTTTCTAAAACCTTTGCATTCGAAAATTTCAAAATCAGCACCAATCCATACGAATACGAGGTCTCAAATATTGATGTGTCTTTGTCGCGCAGAGCCATGAATCCGAGAGATGATTATTTTGCGCTGTTTGAATTTTCGGCTAAATGGGATCCGGTGCCAACCATGCTATGTCAAAACCATGAACGTATAATTAAAGGTTTTATGGGTCAAACAACGGCTTTTAATTCGGCCACACTGAAATCGTCGGTACTGGTGATGGGTGAATTCAAGGCCATTGGCGAAGCACGTTATATTCATGGCGAATATGCCAAAGGTACCTGGACTTTTCTGGGTGGACACGATCCTGAGGATTACCAGCATTTTGTGTATGATCCACCAACCGATCTTAATCTTTTTCCCAATTCACCCGGTTACCGTTTGATTTTAAATAATGTTTTATTCCCTGCTGCCAAAAAGAAACTGCAGAAAACTTAAGGCGGTTTTGTTTGTTTTTTGGCGATTGTCAGAATTTTCCCTGCGGTTGTTTTTTTGTTAAAAAGAGCGTTTTCAAAGTTAATTTTTGATTGCAGGACAAAGTTGCGTGCAACTTTTGGATTTTTTGAATTGTCATATTGCAGGATTTTTATACATTTGAAAAAAAAAGCACCATGAGAATTTTTACCTTTTTGATTTTGTTGATGATGGTTTTGGGCTCTTTTGCACAGTTGAGCATCGAGGGTTCACCCAAAAGTTTTAAGTCGTTCGGAACGCATTCGGTTGTTCCTTTTGTTGATTTGCAGAAACCCGATATGACTGTTGTGAATGCACAGGATGAGGCTGCAGATATGGCCGGAAAAGCTTACCGTAATGGAATTTTGCTGCAAACAGAAATTACTCCCGAAACCAGTGGTGTTTGGGATTATCTGCCCGATGGTTCTGCTATCTGGCGCGTAGGTGTGAAATCAGACAATGCCATTGCTCTTGGTTTGTATTTCAACGATTGGTATCTCACCCCTGGCATTGAGGTCTATGTTTATACTCCCGATAAATCTTTTGTTATCGGAGCATTTACTGAACTTAATAATATTGATCTGAGAACCATGGCAACTCAGGAAATTCCGGGTGATGAAGCCATCCTCGAAGTTTTTGTTCCGGATCGTGATCAGAAATTTGACCTTGCCCTCAATCAGGTTGCTTATTTTTACAGAGGATTGAATATTGTAAAAAATGTAAAAGCTTCGGATGATTGTGAGGTGAATGTTATCTGCAGTGAAGGCGATAACTGGCGCGACCAGATCAGAGGCGTTGCTAAAATAAGCATGATTCTTTCTGATGGAGCTTACATGTGTTCGGGTTCGTTGGTAAATAATATTGCTCAGGATTGTACGCCGTTCTTTCTGACAGCTGATCATTGTTCGGTTTCTCAGTCAGGAGTGGTTGTTACTGCTACTCAGCTTTCGCAATGGACTTTCCGCTTCAATTATCAGGCAACAACATGTACAGGATCAACTTCAGGTACATCAAAAGTTTATACCGGAGCGACCTATAAAGCATCTGATACTTATGGAGAAACAAGTACCGGTTCCGATTTTTTCCTTTGTCAGCTGAACAATACACCCGAAGCCACCTATAATCCATATTACAATGGATGGTCATACCTTAATACTGCCGGAACCAGTGGCGTAAGTATTCATCATCCGGCGGGCGATATCAAGAAAATCAGTACTTATACTGCAACTCTGATTAATTATACAACACATTGGGGTGTAACCTGGGTTACAACGACCAATGGTCACGGAGTTACAGAAGGTGGTTCTTCTGGCTCTCCCATTTTTGATCAGAATAAACGAGTTGTAGGTACACTCACCGGTGGTGCCTCGGCTTGCGAAGTTAATGGAGCCGGTTCCGGAACAGGTCCCGATGAAATGGATGTGTATGGTAAAATGAGTAAACATTGGACGGGTGTTGGAACTACTTCAGATAAGAATGTAAAATATTGGCTTGATCCCAATAATTTGTCGGGTGGAACACTTGCTGGTCGGAATTATTGTGTTGCTGGCCTCGATGATGTTGCTTATATCCGCGCCAATATTCATTTGTATCCCAACCCGGCAACCGATTATCTGAGCATTGATTTTTCGGATTACAATGTAGAAAACGGAACAATCGTCGTAACTGATATGCTTGGGAAAACCGTTACAGCACCGGTGAATGGTGACTTTACAGGAAGTGAAAGCATTGATGTGCGAGAACTTGAACCAGGTATGTATTTTCTGATGATTCAGTCACAAAGTACCAGTGTTTCGCTGCCTTTTGTAGTTGAATAATCAGAAGTATTAAAGTATTAGTTTTGTTGTGCGAAGATTTTTCTTCGCACAACTTATTTCTAAGCTATGGCATTTTATTCTCTCAGCGAAATTATTGACCTGCTCCGCAAACGCAGTCTGGTGGCCGAAGTTGGCGAAGAGGTCAGCCCGATTCTTGAAGCATCTGAAATTGCAGATCGGTTTGCCTCAGACGAAAAGTCGGGCAGGCCATTGTTGTTTTTGCAGAATGGGACAGCATTTCCGCTGCTCATGAATTTGTTTGCCAATAAAGAAATTACAGATGAATTATTAAACCTTACAGGTACAGAAGGATATTTTTCGCGTCTGCAGAATCTGTTGTCTATGATGGACTCAAAGCCGCGATTGTCGCGCAAAAGCATCCGGTCATTAATGGGTCTCCGAAAAACAGCTCCAAAAAAATTGCATCACAAAGGCGCATGCATGGCTGTTGTACAGCCGGCACCCGATTTGAATCTTCTGCCGGTTATTCAATGCTGGCCGTACGATGGTGGCCGTTTTCTGACACTCCCTATGGTGCATACGATTGATCCTGACACAGGAAAACAGAACACTGGAATGTACAGAATGCAGGTATTCGACGGCCAGTCAACGGGTATGCACTGGCATCGTCACAAGGGTGGGGCTGCTCATTTTGAGGCGTGGAAGAAAAAAGGGAAGCGGATGCCTGTAACTGTTACTCTTGGTGGAGATCCGGTGCTGACTTACGCTGCAACTGCCCCGCTGCCCGAAGGCATCAGCGAATATATGCTCGCTGGTTTTTTGAAAAACAAGAGGGTTCCTTTGGTGAAAAGTCACAACAGCGATATCTGGATTCCGGAATGCAGCGATTTTGTAATAGAAGGCTATATCGATCCTTCAGAGCCATTGCGAACCGAAGGTCCTTTCGGCGATCATACAGGTTTTTATTCACTGCCCGATGCGTATCCGGTATTTCACATCACTCGTATTTCACACCGCAAAAAGGCAGTGTATCCTGCTACATTGGTGGGCGTGCCACCAAAAGAAGATCAATTTCTTGGACATGCAACTTCGCAGATTTTCTTTCCATTGATTCAGAAAATATTTGCACCCGAGATTCTGGATTTGTACTTGCCTGTGGAGGGTGGATTTCATAACCTTGCGCTGGTGAAAATCCGGAAAAAATTTCCCGGTCAGGCCGTAAAAGTGATGCACGCTTTGTGGGGAGCCGGACAGATGATGTTTACCAAATGCATCATGGTTTTCAGCGAAGAGGTTGACATCCGGAACCCGCATGCAGTGCTTGATGCCATTGATAAGAATTTTAGTCCTGTGCAGGATTTACATATGTCAGCCGGCCCGTACGATGTGCTCGATCACGCAGCTCAATCCTTTTCTCATGGCGGAAAAGCGGGATTTGATTGTACGTTGAAAACAGAAGAAAGAAAGAATAGTCCGACCGGTAATACTGAAGATAAGTCAGATTCCATGCGGCTTTTCGGCAAGTCGATACATGTGATATTTTCAGATCACGCGGTGGCCGAAAGTGGAAATCTTTTTTTGAATTTGGCTGGCGGAGCTGCTCCCGTGCGAAAAGGAATTTATATAATCACTGACACTTGCATGAAAGAAGCTCCGGATAATATTCTGCTGTGGTATGTGCTGGCGTCTATTGATCCGGCCCGCGACTTTTCGCTGATCCGCAGTCTGCCTGCCGAAGGCGTTCTGGTGATCAATGCCTGCGTAAACGGAAAACGCGCAGTGCCTGGCGGACGCTGGCCTGCAGCCACCGTTATGTCTGATGAGGTTGTCAGCCTTGTGAATGAAAAATGGGAATCCTACGAAGTCGGAGATTTCATTGAGAGTCCTTCAACCCGGCTGTCCGAGCTGAAAAGTGATTCGTATTTGAATAGGTAGCACAAAAGTTTATTATTGAAAACAATGGTTTTTATTTGCACTATTGGTTTTTGATAATCGATTTGATCGGATTCAAAAACCGTTCAATCAATCTCAGATCGTCTGTAATTATTTCCGCTGATCCTGACATCTCCTGGGAAAAATTCAGAATCTGGTTGTAATTGGTGCGCAAACCATCGGGAAATGCAACTTCAACAATGTAGTTTGATTCTGTTGTAACCAATGAAATGGATTTCACCATCCCTTTTACCATCCCATATTCCATGTGAGGAAAATTATCAAACTTTATGTTGATTTGCTGGCCTTGCTTCACTTTGCCGGCTCCCTGCATGGGTAATACAATGGTTCCGACAAGCTCACTTTTTTTCTCAGGAACCACCGTCATGACAACATCTCCCGAAACTACATTCTGATTGACTTCTCTGGTATTTGTAAATGTAACTTTACCATCAATCGGAGATTGAATCAGATAAGTGTTTTTCCAGATATTGATTGAATTGGATAATGTTTTCTGAGATTGCTGAATGGATTGAATGTACTGCTTACTTTCATCGGCCTGCTGCAATTGCATCTCCACAACCTGCTGTTCAATCTGTGCCTTCTGAATTTGCGTACTGGACAAATTTGTCCGTGATGACATATATGATTGCTTCCTCTGAATTAACGAAGCTCTTGACTTATCGAATTCTGCAGCACTCAGTACTTTCTGTGAAAACAAAATGGAATCGCGCCGAAATTCATTCTGAGCAATCTGCAGATCTTCTCCCTGTAAGTTGCTTTGATCCGAAAGCCGCCTGTAATACTGATCTGTCAATGATAGTTGCCTTTCAAGAGCAGTGATTTTTTTCGACAAGAGATTTACACTTTTATACAATAAATAATCGGACACAGACTTTTGAAACATTGTAAAATCAGATTGCAGATCACCCAGCAATAAAGCAGGTACTAAGGCAATATTCTCAAGTGCACTGTCATTATTCACATCAAATGTCAGCAATAAACTATCAAGCAAAATCACATCATTGTACTCTGCATTGTTTTCAATGACGGCAAGAATGTCGCCTTTGTGAACCATTTGATTATTCGAAACAAATAAATGAGTGATTTTTCCACTGGTCTTTGCAATAAGCGATGCAGGTACCTGAGTAGTGCTGACTTTTATTGCAGCAGTTACTTTATCCGGGTATTTAATAAACCAGGAACCAGCTAGTAAAAGAATGATGACAATTCCGATGAGTGTAACGCCATTTCTGATTATTCCGGATGGCGGTTTGCTCAGAATATCATGTACTTCTTCGGTGTATATTTCGGGCAACTTTTCTTCCATACTGTAAACGATTAAAAAGTTAAACGATTAAACTACTATACTATTAAATGATTAAACGAATAAACTATTAAACAAGAAATATATTGGGCTGATATTTTAGAATACATCGCTTAAAATTTAAGTCTTTCATTTGTGAATTTTATCAGCTGATGAATTTCAACTGGCAATGCTTCAAGAAACTTGCGTATTTTGAATAGCTGATCCTCTGTAATCAATTTTCTGTCAAACGCTTTTTGTGCCCAGGCGCGGGCTTCGTAAAGTGATCCATAAGCATATCTGAAAAATACAATTCTGGACCTTTTTCCATAACGTCCAAACCCCTCTGCAATATTGGCTGCCACACTATCAACACAACGGACAAACTGTTTTCCAATAGTGTCTTTGGCAAAATATTCCCATTCATTTACAATGTCCCAAACAAGAGTCCCCATCTCCATCGCCAGCCTGTACGAAGACAAGTCGTTCAAATCCAGATATTTTTTTTCTTCAGCCATTTTCCATTTTTTTATAGATCAATCCCATCAAAAATAAACAATTTCCACATGTCATTTAGATAAAACAAAACTTTTCCCTTCTTCATTATTTCATTTAGCCATTTGAGTCATTTAATCATTTAGTCATTTGAGTCATTTATTCATTTATTCATTTAGCCATTTATCTATTTAGTCATTAAACTATTTAATCATTTAACCCTTTGATTCATTTAGTTATTTAACAATTTAGCCATTTGAGTCATTTGAGTCATTTATTCATTTAGTCATTTATTCATTTAGCCATTTAGTCATTTAGTCATTTAGCCATTTGAGTTATTTAGCCATTTATTCATTTAGCCATTCATCAGTTCCCCAGCTCCAATTGATTTTTCACCAGCTCATAATACGAACCACGCTTCTCAGTAAGTTCTGCATGATTGCCTCTTTCAATAATTTTCCCTTTCTCAAGAACAACTATCTGATCCGCATTTTTCACTGTGCTTAAACGATGAGCAACCACCACCACGGTCTTTCCTTTAAAAAATTCATTCAGATTATCCATAATAACCCTCTCATTATTGGCATCCAACGAATTTGTGGCTTCATCCAGAAAAATAAACTGCGGATCTTTATATACCGCACGTGCAATCAGCATCCGCTGCTTTTGTCCCTGACTGATGCCACTTCCCTCCTGACCTATTTTAGTGTTGTAACCCAGCGGCAATCCTTCAATGAATTCACGGATATTGGCTACTTTAACGGCATGCAGCATTTTTCGCCGATCGATATCATCATCGCCCGGAGCAATATTCTCTGCAATGGTTTCGCTGAAAATATATCCATCCTGCATCACAACGCCGCATTGCGAGCGCCAGAACGAACCGTTCACATGCTCTATCGACAAATCACCAACTTTGATTTCACCTTGTTCAGGTTTATAAAATCCAAGCAACAGTTTTATCAGCGTTGTTTTACCACTGCCGCTTGTACCAACAATAGCAGTAATCTTCCCTTCCGGAATATCCAGATCAATATTTTCAAGCACTGACGGACTGTTCGGCCCTTCATAGCGAAAGGTGATATTATTTACATGCAGACTTTTATTCTCCGGTAAAATGGCAACACGATTCATCTCTTCGGGCTCTTCATCGGGCTTGTTGTGTATTTCGCCCAAACGCTCCAGACTGATACGCGCATCCTGCAACGACTGAATAAATCCAATCAGCTGATTGATCGGAGAGCTGATCTGGCCAATGATGTACGAAACGGCCATCATCATACCCAATGTCATTTGTCCGTTGACTACCGCACGGGCAGCCAGAAACGAAACAAATATGTTGGTGGCCTGCGCCAGAAACAATGAGCCCACCTGCTGATATTGTCCAAGGGCCAGACCTTTGATGGAAACCTTAAACTGCGCTGCCTGCAGGCGTTCCCAACGCCAGCGTTTCTGCTTTTCGCAGTTGTTCAGTTTTATTTCCTGCATACCGGTGATGATCTGAAACAAAGTGCTCTGATTATCGGCTGCCAGTGCAAAACGCTTGAAATCGAGCTCTCGTCGTTTTTTCATAAACAACAGAATCCATGCAATATACATCGCATTGCCAAATAGAAAAATTCCAAGTATTTTCAAATCATACCACGCAAGCACAGCACTAAATATAACAAGATTTACCATGCTGAATAACGTTGAAAGCGAGGATCCGGTCAGGAAATTCTGAATACGCGTATGATCGCCGATCCGCTGCATGATGTCCCCGATCAGCTTACTGTCGAAAAATCCGATGGGCAGTTTCATTAACTTGATTAAAAAATCGGAAATCAACGAAATGTTTATTCTTGTACTGATGTGCAGCAATATCCAGTTCCGAAGAAAATCAACCGACATCTGCGTGGCAGCTAATACCAATTGCGAAATGAGAATTAAAGTAATGAACGCCAGATCCTGATTGCCAATACCAACATCAACCACACTCTGCGTCAGAAAAGGCAGAATGAGCTGCAACAGGCTCCCCAGCAACATTCCGAGAAAAAGCTGAACAATGTATTTTTTATGCGGTGTCAGATATTTGAATAAAAACGAAAACTTCTGCCGGTCGCTTTTTTCACCTTTAAATTCATAAAAATCCGGAGTGGTTTCAAGCAACAAGGCAATGCCTTTGTTCTCATCATCGCTCTTGGTGCTGATCCATCCTTTTTCAAATTCTTCCTTGGTGTATTTGATTAATCCTGATGCAGGATCAGCAACAAAAACAGCCTTGTCTGTAATGTCATACACCACCACAAAATGATTCTGCCTCCAATGCACAATCGCAGGCAATGGCGCTTCCTCCTTCAGTTGTTCAAACGAAACTTTTACGCCCAGCGTTTTAAACCCGATGGATTCTGCCGCATCACTGATGCCCAGCATACTCACTCCATGCCGCGTAATGCTGCTTTTCTCGCGCAGATATGCCAGCGAATAGTTTCGCCCATAGTGTTTTGCCACCATGCGAAGACAAGTTGGTCCGCAATCGCGGGAATCGGGTTGCAAATAAATGGGAACTCTCATTTTTGTGAAAAAGCAAGTATTAATTTTCAATAAACGAAAAAACAATAGATATTTTGTTTATTGGAGAATCGGGTTTTACCACAGATGGCTTTTGAGACCAATGAATGACATACATCACTCTATCATCGCTAAATCCATCCCATTCAATATATGACACAATTCCGTTGCACATTGCTGTAATCTGATCTGCATTAGCAAGGTCTGATTCATCAAACTGTGTATAGCAATGAAACACAACCTTTGCCTTTTCATTTTTCAATAATTCATTCAGCACTTGGCTAAAAAACAGGAATGATCTTGTTTCAGGCTTGTATTCGCGTGAAAGAAACAGTCGGCCACGTGTATCAATCTCCCGATCCGGAATGATCCAGTTGCATGTTGTATCCACCAATGGGTCTGTTATTTGAATATAAGCGATGCGAGAGCAATCAGTATATTTATAATTAAGTTTTACACGCGAATGATGAGAAATACTATCCATTCGAATACAAAAACAATTCATAGGGTTGCTCACTTGCTTTCGTTCCAGATAGGACTGAACAAACAATGCACGCTTATAATAACGATGAAACCATTGAGGTTCAGATACAGAAACTTTGTAAGCAGAATCCGGTACCAAGTTTGCAACGGCGAAAATATTTAATACTGCATGGTCAAGACTGACAAGTTCAAGCGCAAGTGAATCAAGAATTGAACAGGTAAAAGACAAGTCTGATCGTTCAATTGCATCAAAAAAACACGTTGTATAAATCGTATCACTAATACTAATCTGCGATATTGACTGATGACGAAAGCATTTGCATTGATCAAAATTCTGCGCGGCAAGCGAGCTTGAACAAATTATGATGATGAAAAGTAACACTTTTGATTTCATACTGATATGTTAATTCGAAATCATTTTTAGATATTCTTCTGCAGTTGTATCAAAGCCCATTTTCCGTCTTCGCTTATCAACAGACTTTGGCTTACGGACAGGTTGAAATATTAGAGCACCATAACTGTCACGCATTAACTGTGTAGCAAATATTTGCTTTTTGTTGCGATATACTTTATAACGATCAATATAATAAGCATAATCGAGCGATGTAATCTCGCCTCGTCTATATAGTTTCCTAATGTCCTTTTTTGTATTAACAAAATTAGCTTTACTAAAATGCTGAACACAAAGCATATATTGGTTCATCCCCGTTTTACCAACTTTATTTTGCGTCGGGAGTCCTTTACTTTTAATAGTTTGCTGTAGCATAAAAAAATTCAAAGAATCAAGTAATGACTGAGCATCAAGAAAAGTTTTCATTTTTTCCTGATCTGAAAAATAAAAACGGTATAAAGAACGATAGCGACTTGTATTCAAGTAGCAATCCGACAAAATACACATATAATCAAAATCTGCGTTGGAACATCTGTTTATGGCATCTGCTATAAACGGCTTTTGCAGATCAGTAAACACTTTTTCACCAAGCATTGTGCGTATTTTTTCATCTCTAAAAATAAATAAAATATCTACTTCCGGGCTCACTGTTCCCGCAACTCGCAGAAAACCTACCGAATCGCCCAAAGATGCGTAACTATTTAATAAATAATAGTACAGAAACCCATCTATTGAAGAATTCTTCAACAACTCTTCGGCTTCGCTCACACACGTAGAATAATCAGCTTTGTAAAAAGCATCAATATATTCCGGAATAGAGTTGTCAATCACCATAATGGTATCATTAATTACAATCGTATCTGTTTGACAGAATAAAGTAATGCTTGTAAAAAAAAGAAAAATTGAGAAGACAAAAAGGTTCGCTTTCATTTCCATTTGGTTGTTTTAGGGTTATATGAACAATTCAAGGGCTTTTCAAAAAAACCATCTTCAACAGTAACGGCTCTACAATCGTGACAAAAATAGCGAAACTCGCAACCACAGCACACGGAAATATCATCCTTCTTGATGTGCCACCAATCCTGAAACTTTTGTAAAGTAATTATATCAGCCAAGGAATCTTCAAATATTTTGCCATGCGATTGTGTAAATAATGGACAGTTTTTAATGTTTCCATCTTCATCTATCACCACCTTTTTAAATAAACATGAATTAAATGATTTTGAAAGACAAAAATGTGAGTAATCTAAGTTTAATAGCGATGGATGGAAAACCCCACAATCGTTTTTGGTTAGCTTTCCTTTTATGAAATATTGGTTAGGGGGACCTGGTATATAATCACTTTTTTTACATCCGAAATAAAATATGGAAAAATCAACATGATAATGATTATTATCACAAATAAGACTATAAACCCGACTTTGACTATCTATTGGCAAGAGCAATTCACAATGTAAAATATGAGATTCTATTATTTTTGATATACAACGTTCAAGATGCAATAAACTAGCATTTTCAGAATACATTCTAATGCTTATTACTCTACAATTCAATTCTGATAATTGATTAATTGCTTCAGAATATATAGATGAGTTTGTATTCTCGTGGATAATTATAATTGCATTTTCTATTAAGTTGGGAGAATCGTATAATTCTGACAACTTCAACATTTTACGACTGTTTATACCGCTTGTGACTATCGCAAAGCCGGTTTCCACATAATTATTAATAAGATCATTCAGTGTTTTTTTGCTATAACGTAATGCTACAGTATCAATGTCATGTTTTGCAAGATTATGCAGTATTTCCACCTCCACTCCGGATATGAATTTGATATTCTGCCGTTGTGAATCGTACAAAATATTCCTTGCTACGCCATTAATTATCTTAACAAAAGGGAACAAAATAAAATAATTTTTCATCACTTTGATTTTTTGAACAAAAAAGGTGTTATGGGACAAACGTGCTGTCTTCTAATAACAACCCTTTTACACTCAATTGCCCAGCCGTTTTCCATATTCAAAACTTTAGAAAAACCTGGGTTTGCTTTCATGCCTTTTTTTTCAACCATATACGAAAAAAGAAAGTTTTTCATGACATTACAAATTCTTGTGAGTTACTTAATTGCTGAATTTTAATTAGATATTCAGCTATTTTTTTTTCAATATTATAATTACAAGGGACACTTACCATGTCAAATATGCCAACGGGGTTAACTTCCAGAAAAATTATTTCTTCATCCATGCTAACAATAAAATCAAGAGATCCTGTTTCCAAATTCATATCCTTCATAAAACTCAAAATTTTTTTCTCAATATTTATAGGCATTTTGTATGGAGTATATGGCACCCACTCTTCATAAGTTCTGAAATCATTCTTCGTGCTAGGAGAAAACTGAGAATGAATCGCCATTGAAAAAATCATATCCCCAAATACAAACGCCCTTATCTCGAAATTCTTTTCTACACAATTTTGTATCAGTGAGTAATTAAATTGTTCTGGAATATTCGCTAATGTATCGACATTTATCGGCTGTGTATAAAGTATGTGAAATTGGTCATTATGTTCATATGGTAAAAAGTCCTTTACAGGTTTTGTTATAACATTATAACACTCCATTTTTTCTTTGAGTTGCTTCTTGTTATAACAAATAGAAGTTGTTGGTATCTTAATCCCATTTTTACTAGCCACAATCAAAGATTGAAGTTTATTTATTGGGTATTTTAACCTATTTCCAATTGAAGGCTTTAATGAGAACAAATAATGAATAAACGCATTGTAAGATTGAAATTCATCAATTTCCATTAGCTTTATACTTCGAATATTTTCATCCTTATTGTCATCAATTACCTTCTTTAAGAAAAAATCCGTCCTTCGCCACCAAACAGCAGAAATAAGATCATAATCAACTATTTCGCCTCGTACTTTATATACAAATTTAACACCACCATCGGATACATTTAATGACAAAATATCTAAAGTGTCTTCATCGAAAATCAAAGTATATTTCGTGTTTAAAAATTCAAGCCATTCGCACACGCGAAACACACTTTTATCATTTCGTTCTGTTAATATAAGTATCATAATAAGTATTTTATAACTGCATTTAGAAATCAGGTCTCTAAATGCAGTTATTGATTAAACAAACGATATTTTATTTAGGGCTATCATAAACTCTACTAACATTTGTTTCATCTGTGATGATAGTTGGATCTGAGCTGCCATAAGTTGGATCATAGTATTTTGTGTCTGTGCCAGAACTTTGGCCACTTGTCCATGTTGTCCTTTCAGAGCATATACCGCCCAATATGTGTTCTTGTCCATTTAAAATACAAGCAAGTTCGAAATTCTCAATGTTTTTTTTCATGTTTCTCAAATATAAATCCCGCCTACTCTCTCACAGCTTTTCCGCCCGAGGCGGACAGGTCGGAACCGCTGTTTCCGCCAAACGGCGGAGTTAATTTGT
>DAOPKE010000023.1:0-20943 GCA_035390965.1 Bacteroidales bacterium
GTTTGATTTCCATAAAGTTACATAAACAAAACGACATATCTATCTGATAGTCAATGGTTTATTAACATTTTTATCAACAAAAATGGCAATAATAATTTTGATTTTGAAATTTTAGACAGTTACTTATGATAGAAAGAAAAAGCGTAAAAAAACAAAACCGTATCATTACATTTTTTTCACAAAATTAAATTTTTCTTTTTATTATTTTAAAAATTACATCAGTAAACTTCAGCATTCAGCATGGAAGGACTCAGCACCAATCTCAGAACCGGCGCCCAGTGGAGCCCAAAGCCCTGATACCCTTCGAGGTTAATGGTAGAATAATTGATCATGCCCAGCAGCTCAAGCCAGAAATCTTTCGATATGACATAGCGGGCACCCACCGAAGAATACAGCCCATAACCCACTCCGCCCTGCTTAATCGGATATTCCGACAACGGCATATTAGGCACATAGGGTACTCCACCATAGACATCACGGATATTGTAGGTAAGATCGAAAATGTGTATCTGAGCACTTTTTACGTTCACACTGTTCAGGTTCACACCAATCTCAAAAAACGGCTTCACGGGCGACTTTTTCGCTGAAGCAAAAGAAAACATCATTGAAAAATCGATATTCGATCGCGATTCAATTCCCGTAATGGCACAGGGCACAAACGATTGGACATTGCCCGGGATGGCTGGCCACACCTCAAGATTGAAAACATCATTCAAATGAAGTTTTACAAAATTGAATTGAAAATTCAAAGAAAAATCAGCAGAATAATTGTAGCGTGCAACAAAACCAAACATCATGGCCGCATTGTATTTCATCTGCACCGGATACTCCTCGAGCCAGAACGAATCGCGTCCGGTTTCATCTACCAGCTCATTTTCGATATCCTGCCGCCAATACGGATTGCTCAAAACATAATTAATGTTGTTTTCGTTTTGCGGCCGTCCATCGTAATAGCCCGCATGATTTGACGACGCCTTGTAATAGCCCGTATTAATGCCCAGATTCCAGCCCGGCGTAAACACCGTATCCGGCTCGTACTGCGCCACAACAGATGTTGCAGCAAAAATCATCATGCAATAAAAAACAAAACCTCTTTTCATTCCGATAATTTTTTTGTCCTTTTTGTGTTTCCGTGGCTGAGCCCCGGGCTGATATCTGCAGCGCTTTCAGCGCTATTTGTGCTTCGCAGCTTTTTTATGCTCTCAGCTCCTCAACCTTAATCTCATCCTTAACCTGTCACCCTGAGCGGAGTCGAAGGACACTACTCACAACTAATACTGGTCTCTCCAATCCGTCTTCTTCTCAAGTTTCAGATCCTGCAATATACTTGATTTGACCCGGATTGTCATGTTATAGCTTTTACGCGGCCCAGCAGGAATCCAGTTGAAAATGATTTCCCAGCAATGCAGATCACGATGAATGTTCACCGAGGTATAACTGAAATCATGATTCACGAAATCGTATCCCGACATCATGCTCACTTTCCAGTTCGGTGTCAGTCTGATATCGCCACTGAAAGAAAGTGTCTGAATCACTTTTCCGGGCTCATCCGCGTTATCGGTGAAATCCTGTGAATACTGCAAAGTATAGGATAGCTGCAGCGACCACGTGGGAACAAAATGCTTCAAGACCATCGAATCCGGCTTGTATCCTTTCTTATGAAAAGTCTCATTGTTGAGCTGATAATTCAGACTGGCGCCCCAGACTCCGTTTTCCTGTTTAAACAGACGATGATTCGCATCCCACTCAAACGTATTGATGGTGCGCCCCGACGTGTCCCGGACATATGGATTGAATACCGCCGCATAACGCACATCGAGCCCCTTGAACACTCTTGTACGACCTGACAAATTGATCATGGACCAGCGCAGACTGTCGGCTGCAGCATTGTAACTTGCATTCAGTGTCAGATTATCGATAAGCGCAATTTTTTTGAATCCGCTAACCGTATCTTTCTTTGAGCGTACTTTCATTTCAATATTATTGCCCAGCGAAAAACTGGCCATGGATTGTTTTCCTGCAGCCGGCCCACCAAAAATGCCTCGTTCGTAAATGGAGTATTGTGTCGGAGCCAGATCGCCCGGCCTGAAATAATACTTGTAATAGCCCCAGTTCTGTTCGGCAAAATCGGGCCGGAACGAAAAAGCAACGGAAGGTGTTAGTACATGACGAAACGCAGACACCGGGCCCTTTTTAAATGATAGAAACGTGTACATTTTTGTTGTAAAGGCCGACGAAACAGCAAAATCATGAGCGGCACTGAACCCCCGCACCGTGTCTATGATTTCAGCTGTATCAGGGGCACTCCAGTGTTTTTCGATGGTGCTAAAATACCAGCGTTCGTTGAACGTGAATGAATTATTCATGGTCACCACTTTAAACAATTTCAACGGCATCGAAACCGGTATGGTGTGCTTGATTCCATTGTTGAAATTATCCCAGTTAAAATCTTCCGCCAGCGATGTATCAGCCGTATGCAAACTATTGCGGGCATTCATAGCATAAGAGACTGTGATATTGTCAAGCGCTTTGAAAGATTTTCGTGTCTTTCCTTTTTGCCTGAAAGGATAAATCCGGTTCGATGAAAGCGAAAGTTCAGGCAGGGTTACATCAAAAGCATGTGTTTGTCGGTTCTGGCTCTGATTAAGGTTTGCTGTAAAATTGAACAGATTTGCAATGGTTGTGCTGTAGGAAATACTGGATGAATAATTCGATGAAAGATAATCCTGCGCAGATGAAGGATTATACGTGTTGTAATTCGAAGTTCCGGCCTGTACATTGGCCGAAAAGCGGCTATTGGGGCGGGCTTTCGGATCCTGTGTATGATACCATTTGATAAAGAAATCACTGTTTCTGCTAAAATCAGGCGTATTTCGTTCGCCGAAAATATTACGTGCAAAACTCAGACTGAGATTGCCATCAAATTTGTATTTTTTCTTGTAATTCGATTGAGTTTTCAGCGCCCAGCTTCCACGCGAATAAATGTCGCCTCGGACAGCCAGATCGAAATAATCGCTGATACCAAAATAATAACCACCGTTTTCAAGAAAAAAACCACGATTAGCACTCTCACCATAAGAAGGAATTAATATACCCGACGCACGCCCCTTCTTGTTTGGGAAAAACCCGAACGGCAGCGCCAATGGAGTGGGAATATCTTCAATTTCAAGCCAGACCGGACCTGTAACAATTTTATCGTTCGGAATTACCTTGGCTTTATGAAAACATATCTGAAAGTGTGGGTCTTTCTGATCGCAGGTAGTGAACGATCCATCGCGCACCAGAATAGTATTGTCAGGAAGTTTTTTTACACGGTCGCCATGCAGAAAACCGCCACCCTGCTCGGAAAAAATATGCTGAATGATCCCTTTCTTTGTTTCGTAATTATACACAATGGTGTCCGATTCAAATTCCTGCTCTCCATCCTTGAATTTGGGAATACCCTGTACCACACCGTTTGAATCAGGCAGACCATAGGCCATGATGACGAATTTTGAGAAATCAATCCTGATATAACCAGCTTCAAGATGAATATCGCCGTAATCAACCAAGGCCTGTCCAAACATCTCAACAATCTGCTGCTTCACACTAAAATGTATAGAATCCCGCGCTGAATAATCAATGGGATCGGTCAATGCACTTTTCTCTGACTGAACTGTCGCTTTGATGCTATCGTTCCCAATAACTGAAGTATCGGCTTCCTGCCCCGATGCCGCAGCGGCAAACAGAAACAAGGACATAACAATATTTAAAAACCGCAAACTCAATTTATGGTACAATTGCTGATAAGGAAAAAACCCCTTACATTTGTAACGGGATTCGGATTACAAAAATAATTATAATCGCGGATGAAGTACATTCTTTTTATTTTATGTCTGTGCATCTTGATGGTGCCAAGTGGCCTGATGGCTCAGAATTCAACATCGGCAAAGTGGACAGTGGTTCTCGATGCTGGCCATGGAGGCAAAGATCCGGGCGCGCTTGGAAAACGCAGCAAGGAAAAAGATATTGTGCTCGATGTGGTTTTGCGTGTTGGTACTTATCTTAAAAACCACGACAACATCAAAGTGGTTTATACCCGCAGCACCGATGTTTTTATCGAACTAGACCGCCGCGCCCGGATTGCCAACGAAGCAAAAGCCGACCTGTTTGTCTCATTGCATTGCAACGCCAATGAAAAAACTTCGCCCAACGGCACCGAAGTATATGTAATGGGGCTCAATAAAACCGAGGCCAATCTGGCTGTTGCCATGAAAGAAAATTCAGCTGCCTTACTCGAAGACAATCACGAAGACCGCTACGATGGCATCGACCCGAATTCAACCGAAGCATATATTGCTTTCAGTCTTTTTCAGAACATTTACATTGAACGCAGTCTGACAATGGCTCAGTTGCTAATGAAAAACCTGAACAACCAGTTAAAACTATATGACCGCGGAACCAAACAGGCACCTTTCTTTGTGTTGTATCGAACGGCCATGCCTTCTGTTTTGATAGAAGCCGGCTTCATTTCCAACTACAACGATGAAACAATCCTGATGTCTGATGCCGGCAAGGAAAAAATAGCATGGTCCATCTACAATGCCATCATTGCCTATAGCAATGAAACTGAAAATCTGAACAATAACCCTGTTCCGATGCGCTCAGTAGAAGAAACGGCTGTTCAGCAAAACACAGAAATGACATCAGATGGCGTAATTTTTAAAATACAATTTGCATCATTCAAGGAAATAATCCCTGTTTCGGACTCACGTTTTAAAAATCTGAAAAATGTTTCGTATAAAAAATACGGCACATTCTACAAATACTTCTGTGGCGAAACAAAATCATATACCGAAGCACTGAACTATCTTTCAACAGTGCGAAGCAACGGCTATAAGGATGCTTTTCTGGTTGCTTTCAACAATGATGAATCCATCAGTGTGCAAGACGCCAGAAAACTGAGCGGACAGTAATTTTTATTGTCCGCTGAAAAAAATCCATTAGATTTGTAAAAAAAACCAAAAGTGTTTAAGAAAAAGGAAGTACGGATTGCATTGTTTTTCATTCTCGGAATGGTGCTTGTTTATTGGGGTATCAACTTTCTGAAAGGAAAGGATATCTTTTCCAATCAAACCATTTTGTATGCCGAATACGAGAACGTAACCGGTTTACAGGAAGCCAATCCGATTATGCTGAATGGATACAAAATCGGACAAATTTCGGAAATCAGTTTTAAGCCAGGTGGCAAAGGCAAGCTGCTGGTAAAAATGCTGCTCACAGAGGATGTAGATATTCCATCGAATTCCATTGCAAAAATTATCAGCAGCGACCTGCTCGGAAGCAAAGCCATGCAGATTATTCTCGGTAATTCATCAGAGCCCGTTGAAAGCGGAGATTATCTGAAAGGCGAAACAGAAACCGATCTGAAAGAAGAAGTAAGCATGCAGATTCTGCCCCTGAAAAACAAAGCCGAAGAATTGCTATCCTCTTTCGACAGCGTACTTGTAATTCTGCAAATGATCTTCAATGATGATACCCGCGAAAATCTGAGCCGCTCGTTCGAAAGCATCAAAAACACCATTGCCAGTCTCGAGCACGCATCTTACAACATCGATACTCTGGTTACATCACAGCGTTACAGGTTGGGCAATATATTTGCAAATGTCGAATCCATCACGGGCAATCTGAAAGAAAACAACGATAAAATCAGACAGATTTTTACCAATCTTGAAACCATTTCTGACAGTCTGACAAAATCAAATTTCAAAGCCACCATCAACAATGCCAATGAATCGCTGGCCAAATTCAATGAAGTGATGACCAAGGTCAATCAGGGACAAGGTTCGCTCGGTTTGCTCATAAACAACGACACATTGTATTACAATCTTGAAAGATCTTCTGAAGATCTCGATAAACTGGTGGAAGATATGCGTCTGAATCCGCAGCGATATCTGCATTTCAGCATTTTTGGACGCAGTGGAAAACGCAACGCCTACACTCCACGCGATTAAACAATAAAAAATATTCATGATAAAAAAATAGCACGGATTATTAATCTGCGCTATTTTTTTTACATACTTGGCGTGGATTTACAATCCATGCCCTATATGTAAATTACTTTTTCAGAATTTTCTTCAGTACAGTATCCTTATCCAGTTTCTTTGTACAGAAGAACCAATCGTAGCAATGGGTATCGCCTGCTTTATTTTCCATACGTTCCTTGGCAACACCGCATGAGCCAGCTGTAGGCACAATAACCTCGTCGCCCGGACGCCAGTCGGCAGGAGTAGCAACACCAAATTCATCGGCTGCCTGCAGAGCAATAACAACGCGCAGAAGCTCGTCGAAATTACGGCCAAGACTTAGCGGATAATAAATAATAGTGCGAATGATTCCTTTAGGGTCAATGACAAATACGGCGCGAACCGCTTTGGTATTGCTTTCGCCAGGCATCATCATACCATATTTCTGTGCAACTTCCATGGTAATATCTTCGATGAGCGGAAAAGTAACCTCGACATTTTTCATGCCTTTGTATTCAATCTTTTCCTTGATGGTGCGCAACCATGCAATGTGGCTGTACAAGCCATCTACCGAAAGTCCGACGAGCTTACAGTTGGCCTCGTTGAACTGTTTTTCCATTGTAGCAAAAGTCATGAACTCCGAAGTACAAACTGGTGTAAAATCGGCTGGATGACTGAAAAGTATAACCCAGCTTCCCTTGTAGTCGGCTGGAAAATTAATATCACCCTGAGTTGTTACGGCCTTGAATTCAGGTGCTTTTTCACCAATACGAGGCATTGAATTTACGTTTTCTTCCATAATTGTTTTTTTGTTTTGGTTAATAATTAAAGTCTCATTTTCTTCCATTCTTCTTTCATCCGATTCAGGTCTGTGATCCATGCCTCGATATCATTTTCATGCTCAAGTTCTTCATTCATAATCTGAACCGCCATCTGATGCGTAGAATGGTCTTTACCGGCAGTAAAGTCGGCGATTTCCTGATAACGCTGAATGGCGCAACGCTCGCCCTTCAGATTCTGGTCAAGAATAACTTCGATGTACGGATCGGCCGGCTCATCGTAGGAGCATCGGGCATGTTTTTTCCATTGATCAGGATTGATCAGAGGCGTTCCTCCCAGCTGAATGATACGTTCGGCAACCAATTCGGCATGTGCCAGTTCCTGCGTTGCATGCAACAGCAATTCCGGTTCAACTTCGCTGCGCATCGGGCCTTCCATCACACGTGCACCAATCCAGTACTGATAATAGGCAAGCCACTCTTCGGCCAATGCCGCATTCAACATTTCAATCAATTTGTTCACATCAACCTGTGATACTTTAATAGCTTCTTTTCCCATAGTTTTGATTTTTTTAGTTTTTATATTTTGTTTTACTAACACTCTGCCTGATACAGATCCATATACTCAAAAATGATGCGAATGGCCTCTGCATTCATGTCTTTGTTCAACAGCTGATTTTTACGCACTGCATCGGTAGCATTCCATACTTCGCACCAGTTCACATCAAACAATACCTGCGCCCTGATAAGAGCGTGAATGATGTTGAAAGTATAAGACATTGGATTGAGTGCCAACGCTTCATCAGCCATTTTCAAAGCATCATTGCAATCAAAGTAATTATCCATGGCTTTGAGATAGGCCAGACACAGCATGTTTTCGGCTTTAAGTTTTCCCTTGCCTGTTTTAGCGCCAAGAAAATTTTTATATGTCTGAAAATTATTCTGTCCATCTATATTCCATCCAATAGCATTGATTACTGCCACTTTAACGGCAATGCTGAATTTTTTCGAGTTCAATACATTCATAAGTTCCGGAGTCAGTTCTCCGTTGCTTTTCATAGCTGACTGCACAACAGAAGAGCCGGAATAAGCCTTATGAAAATCAGTGGATGTCAAAGGCGAATCCGCAAAAACACGCCCGGAAACGAGCAACAAAACCACCAGTGTTGAAAAAATCCTCATACTTCCAAATTTACACAAATCTAATCATTTAATCTTTAAAAACAAAAACTAAATCGTTAATTAAAAAAGCAAGCCCCCTATCTTCACAACGCCAAAAGCCACAAACCATGCAACAGCAGTGGTGTACACCACCGTAAACAAGGCCCATTTCCAACCTCCGGTTTCTTTTCGGATGGCAGCAACAACCGCCACACATGGAAAATAAAGCAATACAAACATTAAAAAGGCAAATCCGGTTACAGGATTCAGGACGGGTTTACCACCTGCATCAGAAACCAACTGTTCGCCCAGTGTTTTGCCGGCAGGATGTTTAATGGCAGAAATGCGTCCTCCTTTGTCATTGTGTTCATTTGAAAACAAAACCGACATGGTTGAGACAACAACTTCTTTTGCTGCAACACCAGCCACCAGACTAACGGACAAGCGCCAATCAAAACCAAGCGGTTCCATCACCGGCTGAATAAATTTGCCAATACGTCCGATATAACTGTTTTCCTGACGCTCCGATTCGATTTGCTGAAGAACAAGCTGATGTTCGCCTGCCAGCGCCACGCTGTCTTTTTCGCCCGGCCACACAACCTCTGTTTCCCTGTTTTTCTGCATCTGCGCTTCGATAAGAGCTAATTTTTCGGACAACTGAGGTGAAGGTTCATTTTTACGTGGAAAATATCCAAGCGCCCAGATAAGAACAGATGCAATGAGAATGATCCCACCCATTTTTTTCAGATATTGAGAAGCACGGAACCACATATGGCGCAAAATAGCATGATGCGTAGGCATCCGATATGGTGGGAGTTCCATCACAAAAGGCGCTTCAGTTTTACGAAAAATAGTTTTCTTGAAAAACAAGGAAAACAAAACAGCAAATAAAACCCCAATTGCATAAACAAGAAACAACATCCAAACTGCATTTTGCGGAAACAGAGCCCCGATAACAAGGATATATACCGGTAACCGTGCACTGCACGACATAAATGGATTTATAAGAATCGTCAGCAGGCGATCGGTAGGATTTTCAAGGGTGCGTGTAGCCATAATTGCCGGGACATTACACCCAAAACCCATAATCATCGGAATAAACGATTTTCCATGAAGTCCGATTCTATGCATGACTTTATCCATTAAAAAAGCAATACGGGCCATATAACCGGTATCTTCCATAATGGCTATGAAAAGAAACAGAATAAGAATATTGGGCAAAAAGACCAGCACACCACCAACCCCTCCAATTATTCCATCGACCATTAAATCCTTAAACCAACCATCGTGCATCACCGCAGCAATCTGCTCTCCGATCCATCCCACCCCCAATTCCATCCAGTGCATAGGAAACGAGCCCACGAAAAAAGTAGAAAAGAACATCAGCCAGATAAAAAACAAAAAAATGGGAAAACCCAGAAAACGATGTGTAAGAATGCGATCAATGCGCTGGGTGGCAGATGAAAAGGAATCCTTACGCACACCCGACCGATATGTTTCCTTGAGGGCACCGGCAATAAATCCATAGCGTGCATCAGCAATCAATGACTCTGTATCACTATGATAAATGGCCGATATTGTTTCAGATTCCTTACGGGCAACATCATGCACTTTTTCAAAATCCTTGCGGGATGCAGCCGCCAGGGCCTCCCTGTCATTTTCAAGCAATTTGATGGCATAAAAACGCGATGAAACCATTTCTTTCAAAAAATGACTCTCGCACATTTGCTCAGAAATTCTTTCAATGGCATTTTCAATTTCCATTACAAATCGGATCTCCGCTTTTCGAACATGCAGACTCTGATTTTCATACAATTCAACTACTTTCGACAATAGCTCATGAACCCCTTTGTTTCGATGCCCTACCGTTGGCTGAAAAGGAATCCCCAACATCTCACCAAGACTTTTATAATCAAAATAATCGCCTTTGGCAAGCAACTCATCATGCATATTCAATGCTATAACCACCGGAATATCAAGTTCCATCAATTGTGTGGTCAAAAATAAATTACGTTCCAGATTGGAAGCGTCTATCACGTTGATGATGAAATCCGGCGGTGATGAAATCAATTGCTTACGCACAAACAATTCTTCAGGACTGTAGGCCGAAAGACTATATGTTCCTGGTAAATCAATCAGGTTGATTTTATAATCCCTGAAACGGAATGAACCCGTTTTTGCTTCAACAGTAACCCCACTGTAATTACCGACATGCTCCGTAGAACCTGATGCAAAATTAAAAAGAGTGGTCTTTCCGCAATTCGGATTACCAACAATGGCCACGTCTATTTCCTTCGATCTCAGAATGGCTTTGCGCTCAAGCACTTCATAGGCCAGATTGCTGCTTGTTGTTCCTGCTGAATTCATTTCACTCTCTTCAAACTGTAACATTTCCTCCGTTACAACTTCAATGGAACGTGATTCGCTCCTGCGAAGACTGATTTCATAATCCATCAGGCGATATTCAACCGGATCCTGCAATGGGGCTTTACGTACGACTTCTATCCTCCGGCCAGGAGTAAAACCCATCTCAATCACCCGCTTGCGGAATGCTCCACTGCCTCGAACCTTTACAACATACCCAATCTGACCGGGGTTCAAATCGTTTAACGTCATTATTTAGATTTAATTTAAATAACATTGCAAAATTAATGAAGTTTTTTGTATCAACAATAATAAAATGATACTTTATGATATAAAACAGGGGCAACTTTTAACAACAAAAAAACAAGCGGAATTTCCGGTACGGAAACTTCGCCTGTTCAAGCACAAAACGTTTTTTTACTGAATCTGTATAAAAGCAGAGAATGAATCGCTCTCGCCGATAAAACGAAGACCATACGTTCCTTCACTCAGCGAACCAACTTCAAGCAATTCAGACTGTACCGGATTGTCAACAACCATGATGGTCTGACCTGACATTGATACAAGCTCGATGCGAATAACCGCGGGTAAAATCATCGGATCGATTTCGATATTCATGTACTCATCGGCCGGATTTGGAAAGACTGAAATTTTACCTTCATTCCAGGCCTCTTCAATTCCAGCTAGGCAAGTAGTATAGAATAATTTAAACCCATCGGCACGCAGCAGATTATCGGACTGGAAAACGATATGAGCAGAGGGTCCCCAGACAAGAATTTCGGATGGCAACTCAAAACCAGTAACGGATGTTACCATTGGATCAGATGTAGAAGTTCCGTTATAAATATACACAACATCCATATCTTTATCCAATGCGACTTCCGTAAAATGAATATATATCAATCCTGCATCGGCAGGCTGAATGGTCCATGAACAATTGGTCCCATTTCCATATTTATTTACTCCGCTGCCATCTTCAATGGTATCGGTCATTGCTGTATAAACTGAGGATGGCTGACAATATTCAACATCACCAATAGCCGGTTCTACACCAAAAATAGCTGCCTGCCCGTCATTAAACCCCAGCATACTGCTGAGCATAAAATAACCATTGGAAGATCCGCCCCAGCCCCAGTTGATATGAAGTCTGTTGCTGTTGTCAATTCCATCGCAAACAAACGCATGACCGCCCGATGAGCTATGTCCGCTATAATAAACCGGTCGCCTGCAACGTAGTTCATTGTCGATAAGCTGAATCCAGAATTCATCAGACGTATTGTCTCTCTCAGCAAAAAATGCGTAATCAGCATATCCAAAATGATCCGCAAAAGCATAGGCGGCATCCTGCGAACTGGCACCAGATCCATCAAAATCATAGCCCATATTCACCGAAACGCCTGCATGATACAACAATTGAGCTATGTATGAATTATTGGTTGTTATTGAATTCGGCATTGCAGCCCAGTTGTAGGAGGCCTGACTGAAATCGACATGAATGTTTGAATAATTACCTGTTCCATAAATATTAGAACCTGTACCCACCGGTGGATAGTTGTGATATTTCATCACCTGACCCATGGCCGTGGCCACACAACCAGCATAACAATGACCACAGGGACCAGTTGCAGCTTCAGGCACACTGTCATTGTAATAACAATCCTGATTCCATGTAGTGGATAGAAGAGGTGTTACGGCCGATTTCAGATACACCGGCAGCTCGCCATACTTCGACAATGATTTCCATTCGGCCTCTACCAAAGCATCGGGAACCGCTTTTTCGCTGATTGCTTTTTCAATTCCGGCATTCACGCCTATGTAATAATCCATGACCGGCGCCGGCAATTGCGCATCCAGACGTGATTCAAAGGAATAGGCAATAACAGGGGTTACTGTTTTTTCACTGGAGATTACAACAAAAGAAGTATTGCTTTCATCGGTGAAATAATACAGGTGATTCATACCTTTTGTTTCAACTGACACGGGCTTGAGTGAGATAGACCGTGATGCTTTTGACGTCATAAAATTCTGAGCAAGGGTCAATGCTTCGGATTGACTAACTTTTTGCGCCATGGATGCAAATGCAAACAGCATTAAAACAAAAGAAGAAAGAATTCTCATGGGTAAGGATTTTGTACAAAAATATGCAATCTTTGCATTAGACAATAAAAATTATTTATTGTTGCAAGGCCATAAAAATCAGTCGCTTACATAATCCGCAATTCAATAAACCAATGTTCTAAAACAAAGCTGACAGCGACAATAAGCCACTATTTATCCTGTAAAAACCGTAAACTGATTTAAACAACACCAAAACTGATTGGTCATGATGATGCAGATTGTAAGTTTCAGAAATCAATATCCAGCACCGACGGACAATGATCGCTGTGCATTGCATCTGGCCAGATTTCGGCACTTTTTAGTTTTGAGCGGAGCGATTCGGTAGCCATGATATAATCAATTCTCCATCCCTTATTATTAGCGCGGGCATTGGCGCGGAAACTCCACCAGGTGTAGTTGTGCGGCTCTTTGTTGAAATGCCGGAAACTGTCGATGTATTCGTGACTTAAAAATTTCGTAAGCCACTCACGCTCTTCGGGCAGGAAGCCGGAACTCTTTGCATTGCCGACCGGATCATGGATGTCAATCTTTTCGTGTGCAATATTGTAATCGCCGCACAAAAGCAGATTGGGCCTTTCTTTGCGCAATTCCTGCACATAATCGAGATAGCGGTCGAGCCATGTCATTTTGAATGCCTGTCGCTCATCACCAGAAGTGCCCGATGGATGATAGGCAGAGACAATGCTCAAGTCGCCGAAATCAGCACGGATAAAACGGCCTTCGTAATCATATTCGGCAATGCCCATACCAGCAACAACTTTGTCCGGCTGTATGCGTGTGATTATTCCGACGCCGCTGTAGCCTTTCTTCTGCGCACTGTAAAAATAAGTTTTATACCCGAGTGCTTCGAATTCCATGACCGGAATCTGATCGGGCTGTGCTTTGGTTTCCTGTACACACACCACATCGGCATCGCTCTGCGTGAGCCATTCGAGAAATCCCTTACCGATGGCGGCGCGGATTCCGTTGAGATTATAAGTGACAACTTTCATATTTATTTTTGTGGTAATAATTTTTCCAATTCAGTCTGATCCGTAATTTTCAATACCGGATATACACAATACAGCTGATCGCGATACACCGTATGATTATACACCCAGTTCATCTGCAGCCATTGATTGGATGCAAATACAGAATCGCTTTTCTTCAATGCTTCAAACTCCGCTTTCAGTGCCGGATTTTCATCAAACATTTTTTCAGCCATGGGTTCAAGCACATACATTTCGCCATATTCCTTCTGCTCGAAAATTGCATTGAAAAAGCCCCATTTCAGGAAACTGTCTTCCGAAGCGGCATCGAGCAACCAAACCAATACTTTTATTTTTGGCTGTTTTACCAAAACAAGAGCCGATCCTTTTGGAATATTCATTGTCGTATCAAATTCCTGAATGTTGAAGGACGGCTGAAAACGCCCTTCAAAACAGGTCTTCGGGAACTTTACATTGTTTAGTTTTGATACGGTTACATGCAATGCAACATCTTTAGATGATGTAATAACACTGATTCCATGGAGCTTTACACGTTCAATCACATCCACCCATTCTACAGGAATCACATAGGCCAGCGGTAGTTTTATGCTGTCACTCACATACACTTTATCAAACAAAGGAATTTTCCATGTAACCGGTTTTGTATTGTCATATTTGTAATAAATGCCGCCTGTGATGCCGCTTTTCAGGGTGTCAAACTGCATTCCGAGAAAGTCTATAATGGTGCTATCATTCATATCCGTTGCAAGTGCTATTGGAAAAGGTGACAGGGCAAACTTATCAGAAACGCGCTCCTGATCAGCCCCACGAAGTATTGACATATAGCTTTCATGATTATCGGATAAATATTTAAATGTGTGAAACAACATGTTTTTTGTTGCATTCACACGTACCTTATATGGCTTCAGCATATGTGTTTCAATGAGCAAACACGGACGATCCGAAAGGATGGTATAACCATGCGAAAGCATCGGGCGCGAGCCATACGTAATAAGTCCGCTGCGAGGATTGTGCCATTGGCGGAAAGCCACATAAGGAAATATAGGCATGCCATCGCGATTCATTTTTTCCGAAACAAAAGGAATATATTTTTTAGTACACCATGCAGCCACTGTAGGATTCAGTGTTTGAAAAGCATCCAGCCCATAAGTCAGCGGATATTGATAATCGGCACCATCGGTAGTATGACAATCAATCAAAAAATGAGGATTAATTTCATTATACAATTTCAGCCATGCCTGCATTTCAGGCGCATCAGCTTTCATGAAATCACGATTAAGATTAAGATTCTGAGCATTTGTTCGCCAGCCCATCTGCTCCGGACCGTTTTGGTTAATGCGGTTATACGGACCAAAACGCTTCAATCCATCCACATTAAAGCATGGAATGAAAAGAATGCGAACATTCCGAAGCATCGGTCTCATTTCAGGTTTCGTCATCAGGTCGCGCAGAAAAAGAAATCCGGCTTCAACGCCTTCGGGCTCTCCTGGATGAATTCCGGCCTGTATCCACAAGGTGATTTTATCGGTTGTCTTCGAACCATCATCTATCATAAGGTATGGCAAATCATCTCCCTGAGACGATTTTCCGAATGATTTAAAAGAAACTTCGCTGTACAACGAATCTGTCAGACGACAATAATGAATAATTTCATCATACGTCATTGTCACATTCTGACCTTTCGATTCATAAGGGATGGAGAAGGTTTTCGTTTGCGCTTCAACATGTGAGGCAAACAAAAAAAACAAGGGAATAATTAAGACAGTTCTCATATAATTCGTTTTCATTTTCTTAATGTATCGATTCCATCTATATCCATGTTAGCACTTGTATTATTGACTGTTACAACAATACTCAGAAATATATTCATGCCACCAGAGCCACATTCAACCATATTCCTGACGTCAGGAAAATGGTCTGCGAATGTCTGGGACGCTGTTTTCAGAGATCGCATTTTTTTGACAATTTGAATTTTTATCAACATCGGAACACAAAATTTATTGAACACCTTTCATACTCAGATTTATTCTTTTTCTCGGCTTATCAACCTCGAGAATACGAACTTTTACTTTCTGATTAAGCTTCAGCACTTCGGAAGGATCCGCAATAAAGCGATCTGCAATCTGACTGATGTGAACCAGTCCATCCTGATGCACACCGATATCGACAAAAGCACCGAATTTAGTAATGTTGGTCACAATGCCGGGCAATTCCATGCCTGCAATCAAATCGTCGATGCTGTGAACATTCTGATCAAATTCAAATATTTCAAATTTCTCACGCGGGTCGCGGCCTGGCTTTTCGAGCTCTTTCAGAATATCATTGATGGTTGGCAATCCAAATTTTTCTGTAATATAATTCTGAGGTTTTATTTGTGCACGAAGCTCTTTATTCTGAATTAAATCGTTAACGGTACAATTCATATCCTTCGCCATTTTCTCAACAATGCCATAGCTCTCGGGGTGTACAGCCGAGGCGTCAAGCGGATTTGCAGCATCCTTGATGCGCAGGAAACCTGCGGCCTGTTCAAATGCTTTGTCACCGAAACGCTTTACTTTCAGCAAATCTTTTCGTGTTTTAAAAGCTCCTTTTTGCTTTCTGTGTTCAACAATGTTCTGCGCCATCGCAGGGCCAATGCCCGAAACGTAGGTCAGGAGCTGTTTGCTGGCGGTATTGAGTTCAACGCCCACATTATTCACCGCACTCATAACAGTTTCATCCAGCTTTTCCTTCAGCATATTCTGATCTACATCGTGCTGATACTGTCCCACTCCGATGCTTTTCGCATCAATTTTCACCAGCTCTGCAAGTGGGTCCATTAGTCGCCGTCCGATAGAAACAGCGCCGCGCACTGTAATGTCATAATCCGGAAATTCTTCGCGGGCGACATCGCTGGCGGAATAAATCGAAGCCCCGGATTCGTTGACTGCAAGCGCAATGACAGGTCTGCTGAAATGAATGCGTTTAATGAAAGCTTCTGTTTCGCGGCCAGCAGTGCCATTACCAATGGCAATGGCCTCAATTTTATAAGCTTCAACAAGATGATCAATTTTATTCAACGCCTCTTTCACCTTACTTTCCGGCGGATGCGGATAAATGGTTTCGTTATGCAGCAGATTTCCTTGCGGATCAAGCACTACCACTTTGCATCCGGTACGAAATCCAGGATCAATGGCGAGCACCATCTTCTGTCCAAGCGGTGATGCAAGCAGCAGCTGGCGCACATTGTCGGCAAAAACTGCAATGGCTTCCTTATCGGCTTTTTCTTTGTAAAATTTCCTTACTTCAGTTTCAAGTGACGGCTGCAACAAGCGGTTATAACTATCGTCCACCGCTTTCTGCACTTCTTCGGCAATGGCGTTTTTTGCTTTCACAATATGCCGGTCAATCAGTCCCAGAGCCCGTTCTTCGTCCGGCTCAACTGATACGCGCAGAAATCCTTCATTCTCTCCGCGAAATATGGCAAGAATCCTGTGCGAAGGCGCTTTTGCCAAGGGTTCGGAAATGGAGAAATAATTTTCAAACTTGGCACCTTCGGTTTCTTTTCCCTTAGCCACTTTGGAATAAATCACTCCTTCGCGGATAAAGAGTGCGCGCAGATCGGCTCTGACACGGGCATCTTCGCTGATCCATTCTGCAATGATGTCGCGTGCACCGGCAATGGCTTCCTCTTCGCTAACCACCCCTTTTTCTTCGCTGATAAAATGCCGGGCAGCTTCCATAATATCAAACGGTTGCTGGTCAAAAATACGCTTTGCCAGGGGTTCCAGTCCTTTTGCAATGGCAACGGTCGCACGCGTTTTCCGTTTTGGTTTGTAAGGGAGATACAAGTCCTCGACCTCAGGCATTGTCATCGCATTTTTGATTTTATCTTCAAGTTCGGGTGTCAATTTTCCCTGCTCGCTGATGCTTTCAAGAACAGCCGCTTTGCGCTTCTCAAGCTCCGTTAACTGATGCAGACGGGTTTTAATGGCAAGAATCTGAACTTCATCCAATGTCCCGGTCATCTCCTTACGGTAACGGGCAATGAAAGGAACCGTAGCTCCTTCATCAAGAAGTTTAATGGTGTTGGCAACCTGAACGGGTTTCAGGCCCAGCTCAATGCAAATAATGTCGGTGAAAGATTTCATGTTTCAAAAATAGCAATTTTCGCTCAATAGTAAGATGTAGTGGAATAATAAATCATGAACAAGAAAATATGAGTCAATTTCATTTTGGCTATATATCCATCTTTTTTTATTGTTATAGCCATTTTGAATTTTATATTTTGCTTTTACTATGAATATTTATATATTTGCAGCCAAAATAAAATTATATGTGCGACATCGTTGGCAGAGATGAAGAAATAGAAATCATGCGCGATCTTGAGCAGTCGCGCGTTTCTGAATTTTTAGTCGTATATGGGCGCCGGCGCATTGGTAAAACATATCTGATCCGGGAAGTATTTCAGAATAAGTTTGTCTTTTCAATTACCGGAATTGACAATGTAAATATGACACAGCAGCTGATGAATTTCAATCTTACGCTCAGGCAGCACGATGCTGACGGGGAATGGGAGCCCGTCAACTGCTGGCTGCTGGCATTTAATCAATTGCGAAAGTTTCTGGAAAAGTCAAA
Source organism: Bacteroidales bacterium (assembly GCA_035390965.1). Taxonomy (GTDB): domain Bacteria; phylum Bacteroidota; class Bacteroidia; order Bacteroidales; family DTU049; genus GWF2-43-63. The sequence goes on from DAOPKE010000023.1 coordinate 18,034, forward strand.
AAAAAAGCGAAAAATAGTATTTTTTGATGAACTACCCTGGTTCGACACGCAGCATTCCGACTTCATTCAGGGGCTGGAGCATTTCTGGAACAGCTGGGCATCAGGACGTAAGGATGTTTTCCTGATTGTTAGCGGTTCGGCTACATCATGGATGATCAACAAGCTCATCAATAACCGTGGTGGTTTGCACAATCGCGTCACCCAGCGCATCTGTCTGGAACCATTTACACTGGCCGAATGCAGCGAGTTTATGAAAAGGAAAAATGTCCATCTTGATCAGTATCAGCTTATTCAGTTATATATGGTGATGGGCGGAGTACCATACTATTGGAATAAAGTGACCAGGGGAAAAAGCGCGGCACAGATTATTGATCGCGAATGCTTCAGCCGCAACGGCTCGTTGAAAGACGAATTCAATAATATTTTCAAATCGCTTTTCCGTCATCACCAGAGGCATATAAGCATAGTAAAAGCTCTGGCCACCAAATCGAAAGGACTCAACCGCAACAAAATTTCAAAATTGTCGGGTATATCGAATGGCGGCGGCCTGACACGATTGCTGGATGAACTGGAGGCCTGTCATTTCATAACCCGCTACATTCCATTTGGCCGTACAAGCCGCGACAGTCTGTATCAGCTGAATGACATGTTCAGTCTGTTTCATCTCAGATTCATGCATACATCAACAAAAAAAGATGCAGGCAACTGGCTGAAAACCATTGATAGTCCGAAGCACCGGGCATGGTCGGGATATGCATTCGAACAGGTTTGCATGCAGCACAGTGCGCAAATAAAAAAAGCTTTGGGTATATCGGGCATTGAAACACATATTTCGTCATGGCGCAGCAGGAGCGATGATTCGGGGGCGCAGGCCGATATGATCATCGATCGCCGCGACCAGATTATCAATTTGTGTGAGATGAAATATTCAGTGAACCCGTACATCATCAATAAAAAATACGCGACAGAACTCAGTGAGAAAGCAGGACGTTTCAGGTACGACACGAAAACAAAAAAAGCCGTACATATTGTTCTGCTCACAACATTTGGAGTTGCAAACATGGAGCATTACGGCGGCATTATTCAGCATAACCTTACAATGGATTGTCTGTTTGAAAAAGCATAAAAGAACCAGCTTCAATATGAAAACATTCTTTTCAAAGAACCGAAAATATTATCTTCGCAACGAAATAACAAGAGCTTATGAGTGACCAGCTGAAGAAAAAAAGGCAGATACCAAGTACATACGTTATTGTTTTTACGATAATCCTTATTGCTGCAGCAGCCACCTGGCTGGTTCCGGGCGGTTCATTCGAGCGCGAGAAAGTGATGGTGAACGGCGTCGAACGCGACATTGTTGTTCAGGGATCATATCACGAAACCGAGACTAATCCTCAAAGTTGGGAAATACTTGCTTCCGTTTATGACGGATTTATTGATAAGGCCGACATCATTGTTTTTATTCTGGTAATCGGAGCTTCGTTCTGGATTATCAATTCATCAAAGGCGCTCGACATTGGAATCATCAAGTTTCTGAGTCGCGCCGAGCGACTTGAAAAATATAAGATCTTCAGAAAAATCGGCATCCGGAATATTCTGATTACGCTGATTATGCTCATGTTTTCAGTTTTCGGAGCCGTATTTGGCATGAGTGAAGAAACCATTGCCTTTGTGATTATTTTCGTACCGATGGCTATTAAAATGGGTTACGACAGCATTGTAGGTGTCAGCATGTGTTTTGTCGGAGCAGCAATGGGTTTCGCAGGTGCATTATTTAACCCATTCACCATTGGAATTGCACAGGGCATTGCACAGATTCCATTATTCAGCGGACTTGAATACCGTTTATTTATGTGGATTGTATTGAATATTTTCGGAATTTCCTATATACTGATTTACGCCAACAAAGTATATAAAAATCCGCAACGATCTGTGGTGTACGAAACCGATCAGTACTGGCGCGATCAGGCAACAAATAACGAACATCCGGTGGAGACCAAAGCCGGTATTTCAGCCTGGGTTTCGTTTGGAATTATTTTGTTTTCGCTGATTGCATTCTGGACGAAATATCCCTACACCGATATTACGGTTGGTTCTTTTACTGTTACCATCCCGGCGCTGCCAATTTTGACTTTCCTGTTTGCTATTCCCGGAATATGGCTTCTGGTGCGGAAAAGCGTACAACTGTACATTTTGCATATCATGTTGTTCACCACCATTTCGCTCGTAATCGGTGTACTTGGATTTCACTGGTATATCCGCGAAATTGCAGCGCTGTTTTTCGGAATGGGCCTCATGGGCGGCATAGCGGCGAATTATCGTCCGAATGAATTCACCAAACATTTTATGGACGGCGCAAAAGATATTTTTTCAGCCGCACTGATTGTTGGTCTGGCTGGCGGCATCATTATTATCCTGCAGGAAGGCGGCATTGTTGATACGCTCTTAAATTCGCTCTCCTCATTGTTTTCGCACAATAAATATTCTGCAGTCAGTGGCATGTATGTAGTTCAAACCGCTATAAATCTCATTATGCCATCTGGCTCAGCCAAAGCTGCGCTCACCATGCCACTGATGGCGCCATTTTCCGATCTTATCGGAATTTCACGCCAGGCCTCGGTAATTGCATTTCAGCTGGGAGACGGTATTACAAACATGATCACGCCGGTTTCAGGGGTGCTGCTGGGCGTTTTAAGCATGGCAAAAATCCCTTATGAGCGCTGGTTCAAATGGGCCTGGAAATTTATTCTGATGCTGATTATTCTTGGATTTTTGTTACTGATTCCGACGGTTACAATGACCTTGAACGGATTCTAAAATACGAAATCAGAAATACGAACGAAAACAATTCAAGAAAACAAAATAGAATTTCACAAATCGTATTTCGTATCTCGTATTTCGATCTCGTAT
>DAOPKE010000023.1:21043-33425 GCA_035390965.1 Bacteroidales bacterium
ATCTCGTATTTCGTATTTCGTATCTCGCATCTCGTATTTCGTATTTCGTAAATCAAAACGCTCCTTCATCGTCGCCGCAGGCGCGCTTTTTAGCTTCGACGGAACCGTCGTATTTGAGATCTACGGCTTTCTGTAAATCTTCGCAGGCACCTTTTTTATCGCCGTTCATGTCGCGGATAGCTCCCCGGTAAAAATATGCACGGCCTGATTCCGGGCTGTATTTGATGGCCTTATCCAAATCTTCGGTGGCAGCAGTGAAATTTTTCTTTTTGAAATAATACACGCCGCGGCCTTCCCATGCATAGCCGTTTTTCGGATTGATCGTAATGATTTTGTTATAGTCTGTCAGCGCCGATGCCTCCTTGTTTGTGGCCACTTTGCTGTCGGCGCGGTTGATATAGGCATCTTCGAAATCCCTGTTATACATAACGGCCTTGTTATAGTCCGCAATAGCAAGTAAATGCTGATTGGTAGCAGCATAACAAAGCCCACGGGCATTCCACAACGAAGCATCTTTCGGAGCATAGGTTGTCAATAAAACCGTCAGATCCGAAATGGCGGTCTCATATTGTTTGGCATCCATGCACAGTTTGTAGCGGCGGCGATACACATCTTCGTTTACAAATTTATTGTTGATGGCAGCAGTATAATCTTCAATAGCGACCTGAAAACGTTCAACCTTCTCAAGCAAAACACCGCGCCAATAAAAGGCTTCGCCATAAGTTTTGTTTTTGTCAATCACTTTCGAGAAATCGTTGAACGCTTGTTCCTGCATGTCTTTGTTGAAATATATTTTCCCGCGCGACACCAGCGTAGCCGGATCATCGGGTCGGATTTCAAGAATCTTGTTATAATCGGCCAATGCAGCATCGTTGTTATTCTGCTCGGCATACCAGGCTGCACGCAGGATGTACGGATCCGCCGATTTCGGTCGAATGTTCACTGCCTGTGTAATATCGGCCAACGCTTCTTTCATTTGCTTTGCATCTTTGTACCAGAGCGCTCTGTAATAGAATGCAAAATAGAAATCCTTCTTTTTTGTGAGCGCCAGATTGTAATCAATCAGCGCCAGATCCTTCTTTCCAAGTGCAAACTGACAACGACCACGATCAACATAGGCCTCGTAATAATACGGACTGATTTCAATGCATTTGGTGAAAAGCGGGATGGCACCTGCGTAATCCTTTGCATTCAGTTTGGCCGTACCGGCATCGTAATAATCGTTGGCGCTCTGCTGGGCAAACAGCGAAAACGAATAAATAAAAGCAGCAACAAAAAGAAAATGTTTCATCGTGAGAAATTGATATGCGAAAATAAAAAAATACTTTGTAATAATGACCTGAGATTATTCTAATCAGCTTTTCGCATACAAGCAACCGCAATTATCCAAGAAAAAAAGTCATTTAAAAATCCAATACTGATGCAACTCACCAATACTTCTATGTTTACGAAGCCACTGCAAACAATGGAATATTGAGTTAAAAACTACTTGCAAAATTTTAAAATCATTCAGGTCTTCCGACAATCAAAATATTCATTGAGCGCACACCGTATGGCAGATCTGTGATGCCGGTGCCAGAAATATCCATCCAGCGCAGTTGTGTGAGTTCATCGAAAAAGGAAGGTAAACTGATGATGTTTGTATGTGCAATACTAAGACTTTCGAGATTCTTCAGCTCATTGAAAAATGAAGGGAAGCTGCTGACTTTGGTATAACTCATATCAAGCACACGCAAAGACTTCAATTCATAAAAAAATGATGCAAACGAAGTAATGGGATTTCCTGATAAATCGAGTATTTCAAGATTTTTCAATTCACTGAAATAAGACGGAAATGAAGTAAAATTATTATTCTCGGCCTCGATTACACGCAACTGTCGCAGATCGCTGAAAAAAGAAGGCCATGAACTGAAATTATTATTACTGATATAAAGTTCGCGCAAATTTTCCATATCACTAAAAAACGAGGGCCACGTACTCAGATTCTGACCTCTGACATCAAGCACAATAACGTCTTCGGGATTCCTTGCGGCCGCTTCAATATTATAATAAACACCAGAATTCTGCGGTATATAAACATTTTGCACCTGCGGCTCGATATAATTATTCTGCACATCATTATTGTAATTCTCAGAATTATCGTAATTGTAATTATTGTTGTTATAATTGTTGCTGTTGTTATATGAATCCGATGTATTGTAATTATTGCTTTGAGGAATTGGAAGACCGCTTTGGGCATCACGCATGACAAGGATGGAGCTGATGTTGTTGTTCCATGGCGCGAAATCGCCAGTGGCGGTCCAGTCATTTTCAATCACCAGATAATGGCCACGGAACCCAGATTCATCAAAGATGACAATCCATGTTCCCGTAGGGATCCTAATTGAGCCGATGCGGTTAATAAAAACATCTGACAGGCCTTCGGGGTTATAATGGCTGTACAAATTGCGCGAGTCACCCGTAAAATTTTCATTATCATATACTGTAACAGCGTCGTTTTGAGCTATGCAGGTTACGGAAAACAGGGCGAACAAAATAAGTGTGGCGAAGTGTTTCATGGTGGCTGCGGTTTGTTGGTGTGTGCCAAGTTAGGAAACTTTGCACAGCTGTGATGTTAAAAAATGAGCAAAGGGCTTGCAAAATTCGAGCCAGAGGGTAGAGTGCGAAGTTGGAAACTTCGCACAGTGCTGTATGGAATTCGCACAGCGCTTACTTGAAAACAGCTTTATAGGCTGCTTTTAGCATGAACAGACATTTCAAATAGTGTGTTTAGCATCCATCAAATTCATTGAATATAGTCAATGTTTTAGTCATATTTGATATTTTCATTGAGTATAGTCAATAAATTTTGCAAATAACATGAAAGGTTTCAGTATAGTCAATACTTTTCTCTGACACACAAAATGATTAAGACAATATAAATAAAATATTATCTTTGAAGACGAAAACAATAAAACAATATAATAATTGTATCATGAGAAAAATTAAAGTGTGCCTGTATTTCACTTTTCTACTGCTGCCTGCAATCAGTTTTTGTCAGACAAATTATTTGGAAGCGGGTATCAGCGGCGGTTCCGGAATACGTATTCTGAGTGGAGAATACATTGATAATAAATATACTGATCCTGCCATCGGTTATCACTTCGGTGGAACTATTCAGTATCATTTTGGAAAAATCTTTTCGCTCAGGACTGACCCTTCTTTCGAACAGAAAGGAAATACAGATTATCTCATACTGACTGATAATGTCGGTAATGAAATTGGCCATCTGGATGCCAAAAACAATTTAAATTATATTGTATTGCCTGTTCTGGGACAATTAAGTTTAGGGAACAGGATTGTATTTACTATACACGCTGGCGCTTTCGCAGGATACTTAATCAGAAACAACCATATAATGCCCGCATTTGAAACTTACGCTGAACAGAAAATAAATAATACAGCTTCTCATAAAAGATTTGATATTGGACTTGCAGGTGGATTCGGATGCCAATTTCCATTGAAAGAGAATTTTTCAATATTCATGGATGCCCGGGTAAATGCTGGCATTTTTGATATTCAAAAGTCACCCCTAACAGGACCCGTTTACACAAATTCATTGAATGTAACTTTAGGAATAAAGTACAAATTCACTAAGCGGACAGACCTTAAAGAGTCTGCAATTAACTGAATTTCACCGCAGCATACTGCGCGAACCGGATGTTGTGGCTGAGGAGGGGTGCGACGTTGGAAACGTCGCTCAGATGTGGGGTACGCGGAATTGAAAAACTCCGCGCAGCGTAGCAAAACGATTATTTGCTAAAAACAGCTTCAGCAACTGCAATGGCTTCGTTCAAACCCTCTTTGTTGGTGCCGCCGGCTGAGGCCAGGAATGGCTGACCACCGCCGCCGCCGTTGATTGGTTTGGCAATTTCGCGGATCAGCTGTCCGGCATTCCATCCTTTGTCTTTCACCAGCTTATCGCTGATCAGCAGCGTGATTCCGGCTTTCTCGCCATTGGCCGAGCAAAGCACAGCCACCAGATTGTCGCTCAGGGTGCGGAGTCCAAAGGCAATATCCTTCAGATCGCCGGTAGGTGCGTCCAGTATTTTCCCGAGAAATTTAATTCCGCCCATATCTTTGGCTTCAGCCAGCAGAGCGGGCGCAAGCGACACGAGCTTTTCCTTTTTCAATGTCTCAATTTCTTTCTGCAGTCCTGAAAGTTTTTCGTTCAGTTCAGTGACTGCAACAACAGGATCTTTCCCTTTGAAAATCTCTTTCAGTCCGCGAAGCTGTTCATCCATCTTTTCAATCATGGATTCAGCAACAGAACCTGACACAGCTTCGATACGACGTACACCGGCTGCAATGGCGCTCTCAGAGACAATTTTGAAATATCCAATCATTCCTGTTGAAGGGATATGTGTTCCTCCGCAAAGCTCAACACTGCTTCCGAAGCGAATTACACGAACCTTATCGCCATACTTTTCACCGAACAAAGCCATGGCACCCATTGCCAAAGCCTCTTCCTGCTTCATTTCGCGATACTCATCGAGTGAAATATTTTCGCGGATTTTTTCATTCACCATGCGTTCCACTTTCAGTAATTCTTCGTTGCTGAGTTTTTGAAAATGCGAAAAATCGAAACGCAGATATTCTGGCGAAACCAAAGATCCTTTTTGTTCGACATGTGTACCAAGAACCGCGCGCAGTGCTTCGTGCAACAGGTGGGTTGCCGAATGATTGCGCATGGTGTCCATGCGGTTTTCAGCATTCACGGCCGCTATGAAAATGGCTTTCGGGTCTTCGGGCAATGTGTCGGTTACATGAATGATCAATCGATTTTCTTTGATGGTATTGATGATTTCAATTTCATCTTTTTCGGATTGTAGTAAACCGCTATCGCCCACCTGACCTCCGCTTTCGGCATAGAAAGGTGTCTTGTCGAGTACTATCTGAAAAATCGTTTTTCCTTTTTGTTCCACCGAACGATAGCGCGCAATGCGGACTTCGTCGGTCAAATGATCGTAGCCGGTGAATTCGGTAACGACATCCGGAATGATTTCAACCCAGTCGCCGGCGGCCACAGCAGCGTCTTTGCGGCTTCGGTTCTTCTGCTCTGAGAGATAAGTATTGAATTCATCAATCTGAACATCAAGGTTGCGTTCACGCGCCATGAGCAAGGTCAGGTCAATCGGGAAGCCGTAGGTATCATACAATTCGAATGCAAATTTCCCATCAATGGTTTTACTTCCTGCCAGCTTTGATACATAGTTTTCGAACATATGAACACCGGTTGCCAAGGTGCGCAGAAATGAATTTTCCTCTTCGCGGATCACATTTCCGATGAGTTCCTTTTGTTTGACAAGTTCTGTAAACTGAGTTCCCATCTGTTTTTCGAGCACACCCAGCAATTTATGCATAAACGGTTCGGTAAAACCAAGGAATGAATAACCATAGCGTACCGCGCGACGAAGAATGCGGCGGATAACATAACCGGCCTTAGCATTCGAAGGCAGCTGACCATCTGCAATGGCAAAGCTTACAGCCCGCATATGATCGGCGATTACGCGCATAGCAATATCGTTCTTTTCATCCTTGCCATATGGGATTCCGCTCAAAGAGCTGATTTCAGCAATCAATGGCGTGAAGACATCGGTATCGTAATTGGATGTTTTATTCTGAATGGCACGCACCAGGCGTTCGAAACCCATACCGGTATCGACATGCTTGGCTGGCAGTGGTTCGAGTTTTCCGGAGGCATTGCGATTATATTGAATAAAAACCAGGTTCCAGATTTCAATCACCTGAGGATGATCGTTGTTGACCAGCGTCTTTCCATCCACGGAAGCACGTTCGGCATCGGTACGGAGGTCAACATGAATTTCGGAGCAGGGACCACAGGGGCCGGTATCGCCCATTTCCCAAAAATTGTCTTTCTTGGAACCAGGTAATATGCGGTCTTTGGCAATATGTGTTTTCCAAAAATCAGCGGCTTCGGTGTCAGGATCAAGCTTTTCATGCTCATCGCCTCCGAAATAAGTAACAAACAAACGGTCTTTGTCGAGTTTAAAAACGTCAGTCAGTAGTTCCCATGCCCACTCAATGGCTTCTTTCTTGAAATAATCGCCAAACGACCAGTTACCGAGCATTTCGAACATAGTATGGTGATAAGTATCGATGCCCACTTCTTCCAGGTCATTGTGTTTCCCCGATACGCGTAAACATTTCTGGCTATCTGCCACTCGTTTGCTTTTCGGGATTTCATTTCCGAGAAAATAGTCCTTAAACTGATTCATTCCGGCATTGGTGAACATCAATGTTGGGTCATTTTTCAACACCATAGGCGCTGAAGGCACGATGGAATGCGACTTTGAAGCGAAAAAGTCTAAAAAGGCCTTACGAATTTCGTTGCTGGTCATAAATATCTTGTTCAGTAGTATTTGTGAAATCGGCTACAAAATTAGTTTATTTATTAATTTTGCATACATTTCAGAATATGTCCGATCAACATTTGCGTTTCAATCCACAAACAATGCACTACGAGGTAGTGTATAAAAAACACTCGCGCTGGCGTAATGTTTTGTATATTTTACTGGTTGGTTCAGCATTTGGTCTTGTCTTCATTTTTTTGGGAACAACATTTATAAAATCAAAGGAAGTCAGAAAAAAAGAGCATGATCTTGCCGTATTCAAAGAGACTTACGAAAAAGCAGAGCTTCAATATCAACAAAACATCGAGTTGCTGCATAATCTTGAGATGCAAGACCGGCGCCTTTTTCGGGAGATATTTGAGACCGATCCGGCTGACACGACCTTACTCAGCAATCAATTGCTCGAAGAAGCACAAATCGACTCAGAAAACACCGATATCTCTGGCATGTTTTCAATGATCAAAGCACAATACAAAAAAATAGAAAACATCTCGTACAAAGATGCCATCCGTTTACAATTTGCCAGTTATTTTTTAAAAAACAATTCAGACTATATCAAATCGCTGCCGGTACGTGTTCCATTAAAAAGCGGCAGCTACACACTGGTTTCAGGATTTGGGAAACGCATACATCCCATTTTCAAAACAGCACGTCAGCACAATGGGCTCGACCTTGCAGCACGTGCAGGCTCTGAGGTTCTGGCTTCAGGCGACGGAATTGTGCAGGATGTTCCAAAAAATCTGGCAGGATACGGTAATGTGGTTTATATCTACCACGGGCACGGATATCATAGTCTTTATGCACAATTACTGGAGTCAAGGGTAAAACCCGGACAAAAAATACATGCAGGTGATGTTATTGGATTTGTAGGCAGCACCGGCATTTCGATCGGGCCACACCTTCATTATGAAATATGGAAAAACGGCAAACCCGTTGATCCTATCCGCTTTCTGTTGACCATCGCTCCAGGCGAATATCTCGAAATGTACAAGGTGGCCACTCAATACAATCAATGCCTCTCCTGATGAACAAAGAACTCAAAAAACTCACACTTTTTACTGCCATTAATTTTGTCATTGCCAACATGGTAGGGACAGGCGTTTTCACCTCACTCGGTTTTCAGCTTTTCGATATTAAAAATCCGGCAGCCATTCTGATTTTATGGGCTATCGGTGGCATTATGGCATTATTTGGTTCTTTTGTTTACGGTGAGCTTGGCGCAGCCATGCCCCGCAGTGGTGGTGAATATAATTTTCTAAGTCGCATTTATCATCCCTCGCTTGGTTTTTTGGCCGGCTGGATTTCGGCCACCATTGGATTTGCCGCACCGGTAGCAGCGGCCTGCATAGCTTTTGGGACTTATTATCATCAGTCAATTGATATATTAAGCAACACCTATTCTGTCAACTGGCTTCAAACAACTCCTATGATTGCCGGACTGATTATTCTGGCCCTTATTACAATGGTGCACAGCAATTCCATTAAAACAGGCGGCAGATTCCAAAATGTATTCACCATTCTGAAACTTTTATTCATAGTTATTTTCATAGGAGCAGGATTGTTTTTTCTGCCAGAATCGCAAACTCTTTCTTTCGCTTTCAGCGCTGATACAGGCAATGACATTCTAAACCCCGCCTTTGCCGTTGCATTGGTATTTGTGAGCTATGCCTACAGCGGATGGAATGCCTCGGCCTATTTTGTCAATGATCTGAAAAATCCGGTAAAACAATTGCCCCGCTCGCTCATCATCGGAAGTATTGCTGTGATGATTCTTTACATATTGTTGAATTTTGTTTTTCTCATTTCCACCCCGATTGAAGAAATGATTGGTAATCCTGAGATAGGACTTATTTCAGCAATGTATATATTCGGCAACAAAATGGGTGTTTTCATGGGACTTTTTATTTCATTATTGCTTGTCTCAAGCATCAGTTCGATGATATTTGCAGGTCCGCGTGTTACCATGGTTATGGGAGAAGATTTCAGTTTATTGAAGTTTCTGGCGAGAAAAAACAAAAACGAAATTCCTTACATCGCGCTCATTACGCAATTTATCATCAGTTTCACCCTTATAATTACATCGACTTTTGAATCACTGATAACATACACTGGATTTGTACTGAACCTGTTCACATTTTTCACAGTACTGGGTGTTTTCGTACATAGAAAAAAATTCCCGGATGCAGATCGACCAGTGAAGACCTGGGGCTACCCGGTTACGCCCATTATTTTTCTGATTTTCAATCTCTGGATCACTATTTTCGTGATATACTCGCGACCGCTGGAGTCGTTACTGGGTCTGGCAACTATAGCTGTCGGCGCAATTCTGTATTTTTTCAGCAAACAATCAAACAAACCCAAAACCATATGAAGACAAGCCTTTTCATTCTGATGCTCAGCATCTTTTTTATGATTTCATGCAGCGGCAGCAGCAAAGACAAACAAAACGGCGCAGACTCCACCACAACTGACACTGTAACAAAGACCGAAGCCATCGTCTTAAATCACTACTATAACGACATTGCGCGCTTTGTAGCAGGAATGCCCCTGAGCGACAGCAGTCTGCTGAAGAAATACACCGAAAAAACCGAATGGAAAAACTATTCAGCCGGTATTGATAGCAGCTGGGCAAATTTTCAGAAAACCAAGCTGGATGTCATGCAACCCTGGATCAACAAAGAACTGAATGCAATCAATGAAAAAACAAAGGATGTTTTTTATCCATTCAGCGGCCCCGACTTCGTTTACATGTATCATTTTCTGCCAAAAGCAGACAACTATTATATGGTTGCATTGGAGCCGGTTGGAATCATTCCGGACATAACGAAAATTGAAAATTCCATGCCTTCGTTTTTCGCAGCACTGAACAACGCTATCAAAGACAATCTGAACCTAAGCTTCTTTATAACCAAAAGCATGAAAGTGCAAATGAACAACGAACAGATCAAAGGAACCATTCCTGTGTTGCTGTTTTTCATGGCCCGAATGAATCTGCACATTCAAAACATCATTCCTGCAACCATAGCCAAAGATGGAAAACTATCGGTTAATGAGCAGATTGCTGAAAACAGCGCCAATAAGAAATTTACGAATGGCGTGGAAATCAGCTTTGTACGCCCGGGAGAGAACAAAGTCAACAAACTTTATTATTTCAGCGTAAGTATCCGCAACGACGGATTTGCGAGCATGCCCGAAGCCGAAACATATCTGAAATCGCTACCCGCCGACATGACAACAATTGTTAAATCAAGTAGTTATTGCATGCATGAAGACAAATATAATAAAATCCGCGACATTGTTCTGACGCATTCCAAATTTTTGATTCAGGATGACAGCGGAGTTCCTTTCAGATTTTTTAACAAAGAAAAATGGAATTTCGGTTATTATGGTATTTATACCCGACCAATTCCTGTTTTTTCACATTTTTATCAGGATGAACTTAAAAAAACATGGCCGCAAAACGCCACAAAATTGAGTTTTCGTTTTGGATATAACGAAGAATCCAATATCTTTGTAGCTACAAGAAAAAATTAACGGATGAGTAAAACAAAGATTACAACCATACTTATTGCATTTTCAGGCATCATTTTATTGTCTCTGCCATCATCAGGACAATTTGATTCAACCAAGATTATAGACACCATTGAATCAAACGGAAAACAGATTGTGCTTTTCAGCGATAACGTCTGGTCGTACATCAGCTCAATGGAAGATCTTGCGCACGACAAAGCCATAGCCGACACAGGGCGGGTTTTTACCGAGTATTGGAATGATCTGACTTTTGCCTACATGTATCCCGAAGACAAACCACTGCCCGATACTGTTCAGATTGTGCTTATAGATAGTCTTCATTCATTCACTCCACCTTTATTGGGCGGCATTACATCTGGCTTTGGATGGCGTTCGGGGCGCGTTCATAAAGCTGTTGATATCGGCCTTGATTTTGGCACCCCTATCCGATCAGCTTTTGATGGCAAAGTTCGTTATGCACAATACAACACCGGTGGCTATGGCAATCTGATTATAATCAGGCATTTCAATGGTCTTGAAACCTATTATGCCCACCTATCAAAAATGTATGTGCGACCTGGCCAAATGGTGAAAGCCGGACAGGTAATTGCTGGCGGCGGTAATACAGGGGCACATTGGTCCGGTCCGCATCTGCACTTCGAGTGCCGCTATCGTGACCACGCTTTTGACCCGCTCAAAATTATGCGATTCGACTCAACAGAATTAAAATCGGATACACTCATTCTTACTGCCGCAGATTTTAAAGTCTCCCAAAATCACAAAGCATATCTCGCCGATGGAGTAAACGGAACCAATACCGGAACATCTTACTCAAATACCAGACAATATGGGGGAAGTACTTCGGACAACAGCGACTATAAAGGATCCTCAGCCAACGGAACAGCCATAGGCAATTATTACATTGTCAAAAAGGGCGATACTTTGTCAGCCATTGCACGAAAATATGGAACAACCGTTGATAAACTCTGCAAAATCAATGGTATCAATAAGAATGCTATTCTGAGACTGGGTCAGAAAATCAGGGTCAGATAATGTTCGGCAGATTTTTCATTTTTGTTTTCTGCCTGTTAGGGGTTACTGTTGCATATTCACAAGACTGGCCAAAGGAAAGAGATACCTCGTGTTTGCCCGGCAAAATCATCTTTGAACAATACTGCGATTCGTTTCCGGAAATCTACATGATGCCCGAATGGTACAAGCTGCAGCTGATCTATGTGCAGGTTAACCGCGACAAAAACGGAATTCCTCATCTGACGTATCACAAACTCGGTGTTGACCGCAACAAATATTTTTATCCGGCCAGTCTTGTCAAGCTCCCTACTCTGCTTCTAACCCTCGAGAAGCTTCAATCGCTCAAAAGCAGAGGCGTTGACAAATACACGCGGCTGAGTATTGGCAAAGAACACTCCTGTCAGTATGAATTTAAAACAGACACTTCGGGAATCGAGGACTATCCATGCATTGCCAACTTCATCCGCCGGATTTTACTGGTATCTGACAACTGGAGTTATAATCGACTCTTCGAATTTGTTGGCCAAAAAGAACTGAACGAAGGGTTACGACGCAAAGGATACACCGATCCCGTTATTCTGAAACGCTTTGCCAGATGTGATGACGACGAAAACCGCTACACCAATCCTTTTTGTTTTTATAACGACGATGGCAACATTCTGTTGCAGCAGCCACAGCTTGAAAACCGGACTGAATACAGATTGCCGCCACACGTCAATGCCAGCGTAGGCAAAGGTTTCTGGGATGGAAAGAAAGTTTTGGAACAGCCCCGCGATTTCAGCAACAACAACTATCTGCCGCTCGAAGATGCGCTCGAAATGCTCATTTCATTCATCATGCCCGAAGCAGTTGATGAGCAGAAGCGCTGGAACCTGAGTCCGCACGACCGGCTGTTTTTATTGCAATATTTTTCGATGTATCCTCGTGAATCTCTTTTTGAAGAATATCACAACTGGCCCAAATACGAAGACAGCTACAAAAAATATTTTCTGATGGGCGACCACAAAGACACCATTTACGATGGGGCTCTGCGCGTTTTCAACGTAGTGGGTCTCAGCTACGGCTTTGCATCGGATGTGGCCTATGTGGTCAACCTCCGCGAAGGCGTTGAGTTTTTTCTGGCCGCCACCATTTACACCAATCACGATGATATTCTGAATGATGAAACCTACGAGTACCGCAACATTGCATTCCCGTTTTTCGGACGCTTCGGAAGAATCATCTATGACATGGAGCGTGCACGTGAAAAGCAGTATCTGCCCGATTTTAGAGAGATAAAGCAGGCTTTGTCGTTGCCACCAATGTAAAGGGAAACGGTGGGGTGCATAATCTTCGTGAAAAAACCTTTTTATCAATTCTGAAAAAAGCCATATATGTAGGGTCTGCTGAAAAAGTCTGAGGCGCGCCAGATTTGAGGCGACAAGACG
>DAOPKE010000024.1:0-32822 GCA_035390965.1 Bacteroidales bacterium
TTTGCTGAATATATTTCTGTTTTTGTGAGTGTTACGTGTTTTTCAGCAGACCCTAAGTAAACTGATTGTATAAACCTGCTGCAAAACCGAGCAAGGAAATAATAAAACCGGAAAGAGAAAGAGTTTTCATGATTTCAGGAATTTATGACAAATGATTCTGCAAAGCTAAATATTTTTAACTATACAAAACAACTTTTAGTAATTTAATTTACATCGTTGATATGTAAATAATGACCAAAATCAAATACTATAAGTCTGAATTATCATGGTCAGACCTATTGTTTTTTTTAACCAGCAACTGCTTATCTGGCAAAATAACCGGTATAGTCAAAAATATGTGTGGCTTGCATCAAACCAATTAAAATGGAAACGATGGAAAAGAAGATGCCAAAAAAAGCCAACAGATCCTTTTTATTTCTGAAAGCCGGTAAAACACACATAACAAAGGCCAGTGCGCCAAGAATAACAGATGTCTGACCCAATAAAACCTGCATATTCTGAGTTGTCTCGCAATCGGCACGGCTCAGCATATCGGTCTTGCACATGTGGGCATGATAAGCCGCCACATAGGTAAGCTGATTGTAAATTCCAACAGCGATACCCAAAAGGGCAAGCACTAATCCAGAGATAGATAAAGTTTTCATTGCAGTAGGGATTAAAATCATTTATATGTCGCTGAATACAAATATAATGAATTTAACATAAGCATTTTTTCACACAAACAGCAAATCACTCTAATGTTAAAATGCCGGAGATTTAAAAAAATGATGGATTTAGATGATTATTTTTTTTAATTTTGAAAAAAAGATTTACAACTGTGGTAAAGGAAAAAGAAAAAACAATACCCGACTCGGAAAGCACAACAAAGTTGCCCAAAAGTCTGATTCTTATCAATGACGATGTGAATACTTTTGATCACGTTATTGAAACGCTCATTGAGATTTGCAATCACAACGAAGAACAGGCAGAACAATGCGCACTGATTACACATTTAAAAGGAAAATGTCCAATCAGAAAAGGCGAGCGTAATGAATTGCTTCATATCAAACAACAGCTTTCAGACCGCATGCTTTCAACAGTTATCAGTGAATAATAATCCATTTTTTTATGATTAAACGTATTTCCTTGCTTATTGTGCTGGCAATTCTTTTTGCCGACTGTTCCCGTGTGCCCGTAACGCGGCGTAAGCAGTTCAGGATGCTGCCCGAAAGCATGATCAACAGCATGAGTCTTACAGCATACAATGACTTTATTACTTCCAATCAGGTTGTAGGCACCACCGATTCACGCACACAGCAGGTTGTCAATGTTGGTCAGAAACTACAAAATGCCACAATCACGTACCTCAAAAAACATGGTTATGGCAAACGGGTCAAACAATTTTCCTGGGCTTTCACACTGGTTGAAGACCCTACCGTTAATGCCTTTTGTCTGCCCGGAGGGAAAATAGTGGTGTATTCGGGTATTCTTCCAGTCACCAAAACCGATGCAGGTTTGGCCACTGTTCTGAGTCACGAAATTGCCCATGCCGTTGCCCGTCATGGAAACGAACGCATGAGCCAGCAACTGGCAGTAGCCATGGGAGGTGTAGCTCTTTCGGTAGCGATTCAAAACAATCCTCAGGAAACACAGAGTATTTTCAATTCGGTATATGGAATCGGTGGAAATCTTGGAATTCTTGCCTACTCCCGAAAACATGAATACGAAGCCGACAAAATCGGAATGGTTTTCATGGCTCTGGCGGGTTATGATCCAGCCGAATCCATTGTTTTCTGGGAAACCATGTCGGCAAGCGGTGCAGGTGCTAATATTCCTCAATTTCTCAGCACCCATCCCAGCGATGCAAACAGAATTGCTGCCATGAAAGAATTTCTGCCAACTGCAAAAACTTATTTTAAGCCCGCTCAATAAAAAACTATGGACTGGACCCTCATCATCACTTTGATTTCAACAGGAATCCTGCTGATTTTACTGGAAATTTTTCTGCTTCCGGGAATGGTTGCAGGTATTCTTGGCGGAGCTGCCACTTTGTTTGGTATTTATCAATCATACGCTGTATATGGTCCCGAAGCAGGAATAATCACTACCGTTGTTACCCTGGCTCTAACCGTAGTTCTTCTCATTTTATTATTCAGGTCGAAAACGTGGAAAAAAGCCGCCCTCGATAATGCCATAGATGGCAGAATGAATACCGAAAGTGATAAACTCAATCCCGGCGACGAGGGCAAAACAATCACCCGGCTCTATCCTATCGGTAAAGCTGAAATCAATGACAATATTTACGAAGTTCAAAGTCTGAGTGGAATCATCGAAGCTGAATCCGATATTGTTGTTACAAAAATTGAAGGTTATAAAATCTTTGTCAAACCCAAAAACACATAAACCATGAATTTACTTTTCGTCATGCTTAAATCCAATGCTGAAGTAGGCATTTATTTTGCCATCGGTATTGGAGCTCTCATTGCCTTATGGCTTCTGTTCTATCTGATTCCTGTTGGACTGTGGTTCAATGCCTTACTGTCAGGTGTCCGCGTTTCGCTTGTTCAGCTCATCCTTATGCGTTGGCGTAAAGTTCCGCCCGCAATCATAGTCAATGCGCTGATTACTTCTTTCAAAGCAGGAATTCCACTCAATCGCAACGAACTCGAAGCCCATTTCCTTGCCGGTGGACGGGTAAAAAATGTTATTAACGCACTGATTTCGGCCGATAAAGCCAATATACCGCTTGATTTCAAATCGGCTACCGCCATCGATCTGGCTGGCCGCGATGTATTCGAAGCCGTTCAGATGAGTGTTAATCCAAAAGTGATTAACACGCCTCCGGTTACTGCTGTAGCTAAAGATGGTATTCAGCTGATTGCCAAAGCCCGTGTAACGGTCCGTGCCAACATTCGCCAACTGGTGGGTGGTGCCGGCGAAGAAACTGTTCTGGCCCGCGTTGGTGAAGGTATTGTAACATCAATCGGATCTTCTTTTAGCCACAAAGAAGTGCTCGAAAATCCTGACAAAATTTCTAAAGTAGTGCTTGCCCGTGGCCTTGATGCAGGAACCGCTTTCGAAATTCTATCCATTGATATTGCCGACATCGACGTTGGTAAAAACATTGGTGCCATTCTTCAAATGGATCAGGCGCAGGCCGATAAAAATATTGCTCAGGCAAAAGCCGAAGAACGTCGCGCAATGGCTGTAGCTCAGGAACAAGAAATGATTGCCAAAGCTCAGGAAGCCCGCGCCAAGGTCATTGAAGCCGAAGCCGAAGTTCCCAAAGCCATGGCTGAAGCTTTCCGAAGTGGCAATATGGGCATTATGGATTATTACAAAATGAAAAATATCCAGGCCGATACCGACATGCGGCAAAACATTGCCAAACCTGGCCCTCAGGGTCCTGAAGGAAAATAATTCCGGATAATTTCAACGCAAACTCCCTGGTCACCAGACCTGGGAGTTTTTTTTTTATTAATTTGAAATATAACAGTCCGGAGAAATTGCTTATGTTTCATATATAAGCAAATACCCATAGAATTGTTTGGACTGCAATTAGCTCCTCATCGTTATTTCAATGATTCAACGCATTTTCTGAAATCGTCGCCACGATATTCAAAATTTATGTATTTATCATAACTTGCTGCTGCCGGAGAGAGCAAACAAACACCTCCAGCCGTAGTATTCAACGATGCAAATTCAACGGCCTGTTGCATATCTCCTGCGTAATGAAGCGAAATACGGCTTTGCCGTACTTCCATTTCTTTTCCGATAATATCGCCTACTTCGCCCATGAGAACGACGTTTCGAACATCACTTTTCAACAGATAATCAATAAGTGCCGAATAATCAATGCCACGGTTCATTCCGCCGAGAATAATTGTTTCAGTTTTCGGATATGCTTTCATAGCAGCAATTGAAGACTGAGGAATGGTCGAAATAGAATCATTGATGTATTTCACACCATTGACTTCTTTAATAAATTCAAGCCGGTGTGGCAAAGGTTTGAAATTGTAGAGTGACACAATGGCATCGCTGAGACAAACCCCGGCTTCAACTGCTACACCCAGTGCAGCGGCAATGTTTTTCAAATTGTGTGATCCCTGCAACAATATCCTGTCCAAATCAAGCTTTTGTTCAAAACAGGTCTCATCAAATTTATATATTATTTCATCGTCTTTGGCTCCAAAACCTGTCAGTTGTCCTGAATACTGCTTCTGATAAACAAGCCACTCTTTTTTCAGCCAATCATCGGGTATAAACAAGCGTCCGCCCCACTTCTGATACAAACCGACATTCCATTTCGTACGAGCATAGGCCTCAAATGATTCATAATGATCGAGATGCTCTGGAAAAATATTCAGTATAACCGAAATAACCGGCGATGAATACACGTTTTCAAGCTGATGACAGGACAATTCAGCCACAATCATTTTATGATCAGCATTTTCAAGTTCATCAAAAAACGGAATGCCCATATTGCCCGCAAGTATGGCCTTTACACCATTGCTCACTAATAGATGATGTACAAGATTTGTTGTCGTGCTTTTACCTTTGGTTCCTGTAATTCCAATCACCTTGTTCGCAAAAAACTTCAGCAATAAATCCGTCTGCGAAGTTATTTTATCTGATTTCAACCATGATTCGGGCAGTTTTTTCAAACTGATGCCAGGCGTTTTAATCATCAGATCAAAGTCATCAGGATTGCCGAAAAAAGTTTCACCACTCATTATGGGAATATCCAATCCTGCAAATTCATCATTGAAATCAAATACATTTTCATCCCCAACACTGACCGAAACGTCGGGAACATGCTTCAATAAAAAACGCAGAGTACTCTTTCCTTCGCGCCCAAAGCCAGCTATCAGGATTTTCGTTCCTTTAAGATAGTCAATTAGATTATTCAGCTCCTGATACATGATGCAATATTTTTTCGTAAAATGACGACAGGTTATGTTCTTTATTCCAGAAACCTGGACTATTCACAACCAGCTCTGAATGCCGTTTAACATATATTGACAATAAAAACGGCAATGTGCCGGCTCCTGTATAATACTTCTGAATGGCAAGCTGAATGGCCTCATTGACTTCTGATACCGTGCCAACACATTCGAAAGGTTTTACAGGGACATGGCCTGTAAGCTCATCAAATGCAGACTTCAGCTCCATTTTTTCATACAGGTTTTCACCGAAAATTTTTATCAGTTCTTGCGGGGATAAAAACGGCGATAAAATAATGTTTGCAAATAAACATTTCGGACAATGGCCGCACCATTTATCATCTTTGCTCCCAACATTGCAACTGCGAAAAACAGCATGGTAAGCCGTCATTCGTGAAAACAATCCGGCAATCTGCAATTCAGTCAAGGGTCTCAAAAATGAAAAATAATTGAATTCTTCCGAAATATATTTTTTGTAATAATCTCTGAAATCCTGCTCAAATTCAAACGATTTGGAATATTGATGATTCACATCAGTACCAGGCACGGTGCTTTCGTTGGCGCTTGATTCATTGGATAATGCAATATCTGAAACTCCGGTCATCCGCGCTATCAGAAGCGTGTAGAATGCCAGCATAGCACTGAAAGGGGTATGTCCGTTCAGAAATCCCCGGGTATTCATTTCCAGCAATACCTGATCAATGCTGCGTTTTACCAAGACAAATGCGTCCATGGGCAGACCTGACATTTTTACCGTATTCAGAGTGGCTCCCCGAGGATTGATGATGAGTGGAATAACATTCCGGCCATTGTTTTTAATCAATTCCAGCGTCACCGGCGAATCCTTGCCACCACCAATGGGAACCAGCGTTGATAAAAGATTTTCAACATCGAATCTACATTTGGAAAGTTCTTTTTCTCCGGACGAAATCCATAAAAAATCCTTCGCCGAAGTCTGAATTGAATTGATGTAGAAAAATTCACCGAGACCGTTATACCAAAGTTTTTTCCACCACCTGATTTGTTCTTCAGTCAATTTGTACGGTTTAATTACCACCGATGGAGAACAGGTTGGCTTCCAGTAACTGATCAGCTCAATCATGCCGATATGAAAAACCAGATTTTCAATTTCAGTTTCCGGAATATTTTTCAAAAGCGGAACCTGCTGAAAATCAATCTCCGAAGTCGGACGAAAAAGCCATTCGTCACCAATATGAAAATGAAAACTGAATGAAATGCCCCGCTCTGTCAGTTTGTAATCAAATGACTCATAGGTAAATACAGGGTATTTTTCCCTGAATTCAACAAAACTGGCATTTTTATCAACAGTTTCCATTTTGGAACAACTTTTGAGAGGATTTGGTGTCAAAAGTAATAAAGAATCACAAGTAAACAACACAAGACATGTTTGAAATTAAATCCAATGCAGTTGCGCCGGCCACCGGGCGGGTTCTGATCTCAGAGCCGCTGCTGCAGGATTTTTATTTCCGCCGCTCGGCCGTTTTGTTGGTTGATCATGGCAACGATGGTTCTTTTGGTGTGATTATCAACAAACCTATTAAAACCAATATCAGCGAAATTATGCCGGATCTCGGCGATTTCGATGCTCCCTTATACATTGGTGGACCCGTTGATCCTAAAAGTATTTTCTTTATTCATTCGCACGGCGACATTATAGAAGGCAGCGAGCATATCGGCGATAATTTATTTTGGGGTGGCCGCATCACCAGCGTGGTTGACAATATCCTGGCCGGGAACATTTCGCCCGATACCATTCGTTTTTTTCTTGGCTATTCCGGCTGGGATGCCAATCAACTCGAAGAAGAATTAAAGAAAAATGCATGGGCTGTCACCGTACCGAAACTGAATGAACTTATTCAGATGAAACCGGAACTTGTATGGTCGGGACTAGTGAAAGAACTCGGCGATGAATATCATTTCTGGACACATTTGCCGGCGGATCCGCAGTTTAATTAGGCGTTAGTCATCAGGGGTTAGGCGTAAGTCATAAGGCATAAGGCGCTAGTCGTAAGGTCCCGCCTTCGTCGGGATAAACTACAGGCGTTAGGATTGAGACGCCAGGTTTCAGCCTAATAATTATTTGCGACAGTTTTCTTCTGATTTTTCATTTCTTAAGTGATGTTTTATTTTATTTAAGTCGACAGCTTATTTAGCTGCGATTCCTCCATTTAATTTCGTAGTATCTTTGCAGAATGACGCACACGACCAACATGATTGCATCAGCAATTGAAAACCTGCATATTAAAGAGTTAAATTCTATGCAGCTTGATGCCATCGATTCCATTGAAAAAAATCAAAACACCATACTGCTGGCTCCAACCGGTTCCGGAAAAACCATTGGATTTTTGCTGCCCATTCTCAAAATGCTCGATACCAATAAAGACCAGATTCAGGCACTTGTATTGGCGCCTTCGCGCGAGCTTTCGATTCAGATTGAAAAGGTTTTTAAATCCATGAAAACCGGCTTCAGGTCTTTGTGCTGTTATGGTGGCCATGCTGTTTCTGTCGAGAAAAAAAGCCTGCAAGCCAGGCCCACTCTACTTATTGGTACTCCTGGCCGTATTGCAGACCACCTCAGGCGCGAACACATCGACACCACAGGAATCCAAATACTGGTGCTGGATGAATTTGATAAAAGTCTGGAATTTGGCTTTGAAAATGAGATGAGTTTTATCATTGGCCGGTTGAATCAATTGAAAAAACGCGTACTTACTTCGGCGACACAATCGTTGATTATTCCGGATTTTACCGGCTTAAACAACCCGGCAACGCTGAATTATCTTTCAACCGGACCAGCTGAAGGTCTGTCACTTAAAATGGTTATATCCGATAGTATTGAAAAAACAGAAACATTATTTCGTTTACTTTGTCATCTGGGAAATCATTCCTCGCTTGTGTTTTGCAATCACCGCGAAGCAGTGGAGAGAATCAGCCGGTTTTTGTCGGAGCGGCAGCTGGAAAATGACATCTTTCACGGCGGTCTGGAACAAGATAAGCGCGAGCATGCACTGATTAAGTTTAGCAATGGCAGTGTCCGTGTGCTTATTACGACCGATCTTGCTTCGCGAGGACTTGATATTCCACTGGTTGAAAATATAATTCACTACCAATTGCCATCAACCGAGACCGCTTTTACCCATCGCAACGGACGTACGGCCAGAATGCACGCACAGGGAAATGCGTTTCTGTTGCTTTCGGGCGAGGAAAAACTCCCGGCATATATCACTGAAAAGCCGCCAGTAGAGCCATTGCCCGAAAAAACAGTCATTCCAAAACCCTCTGGTTGGACAACATTATATATCAGCGCCGGCAAAAAAGACAAAGTAAACAAAGTGGATATTGTCGGACTTTTGTTGCAAAAAGGCAAACTACAAAAAGACGAATTGGGGTTGATTCATGTGCTCGACTTTGTTTCGTTTATCGCTGTAAAAAGCAATAAAATCCCGGAATTACTTCGCCTGCTCCGCGATGAGCCGCTGAAAAAGAAAAAAGTGAAAATTGCGGTGGCGAGATAGCTGCAGAAGGTTGTGTTTCCCCCGACATTCTACCGTCAGCAAGAACAGGTCTTCATTGCAGCTTTGCTGACGTGGAATTTTATCTGACTGGCAAGGCAGACGTCGGGAAGTCAGAGTCTGTAGCACCCAACGATTCCGGGACCGCTCCTTTTCACAAATCAATGTCTGTCGGACGCCAGAATGTTGGGTACACGTCACGCCCGCGGGTCGCCACGCAGCTCCATCTTGGCCATTTTTTCCACCTGCAGATTCAAAGCGCCAAAATCGTTGATGACCTTGCCATACAGCAAATACACACCGTTTCCGCGGAAAGAATATTTTCGCAGACTATCAGGAAAATGCACCGTCTCGAAAAAATTCCCCTCAAAATCAATGAAGCTGGCGAAATACATTTTTTCATTTTTCTTTGTGCGCACCGGCTTAATGGTGACCAACGGCGCAATCATACGCACATATTTTCCTTCTGCCGACGCCATGCCCGACGCCTGAATCTCGCCCCGGAAGCCGGTTTTCAGCAGTTCAAACCAAGTGTACGTCACCGGAAAGCCCAGCAGTTCAATTTCATCGTAGGCATCTTCGAGCTGCGACGTTTCGAGCGACGGCAGTTCCGGCAGCCGGTGCGACGAAGCAAACAACTGCCCCGATGCTTCGGGGATTTTACGCGCATCCTGCCCGGCCAGCGTTTCCCATAATAATTCGGGTTTTGTTTTACCTGTAAAAGCAAATGCACCTGTGCGGATCAGCAGTACGAGCTGCTCGCGCGTGGTATGTATGCGCGCCATGAAATCGGCCATACCTGCGAAAGGCCCGTTGCGGAGACGTTCTTCGAGCACCGGACGAATGAAATTTTCTTCAAGACCCTGCACATGAATGAAGCCGATACGAATGTCATTTCCTTTCACCGTAGTGATGTAATCACCAGTATTGACGCAGGGAAGCAGAATATTGGCCCCGCTGCGGCGCGCTTCGGAAAAATACACCCAGCTGCGGTAATAACCGCCGAAATTGTTGATGACAGCCGTCATGAACTCTACCGGATAATGCGCTTTCAGAAAAAGACTCTGATAGCTTTCGACGGCAAACGAGGCCGAATGCGCCTTTGAAAACGAATATCCGGAAAAGGATTCAATCTGCCGCCACAATTCTTTGGTGACTTCTTCGGGACGGCCCATTTTCGCAGCGCCTTCGTGAAAGCCTTTTACAATGCGCATCATTTCTTCCTTACTGCGGTACTTGCCGCTCATGGCGCGGCGCAGCACATCGGCTTCGGCCAGATCGAGTCCGGCATAATGATGCACCACTTTCAACACATCTTCCTGATAAACCATGACGCCATAGGTTTCGTGCAGCAATTCTTCGAGCACCGGATGCAGGTAGTGAAACGACTTCGGATTGTGATAACGGCGGATGTATTCCTGCATCATACCCGACGACGACACGCCCGGCCGGATGATGGAACTGGCCGCCACCAGCGTTAGGTAATCGCGGCAATCGAGCTTCCGGAGCAGGCTGCGCATGGCAGGACTTTCGACATAAAAACAACCGATGGTCTCCCCTTTTTCGATCTGCGCCGCAATAGCCGGATCGCGCTTGAATGCAGGGATATCGTGAATGTCGATTTTTTCGCGGCGGTTCTGCGCGATGAATTTCACCGCATCGCCGATATGTCCGATGCCGCGCTGGCTCAAGATGTCGAACTTCTCGTAGCCCAGATCTTCGGCCACATACATGTCCCACTGCACCGTCGGAAAACCCTTGGGCGGCAGATCGAGCGCGGAATACATCGTTACCGGATCTTCGGACACCAGAACGCCGCCCGCATGAATGCTGCGCAGATTCGGAAAGTCGCGAATGGCTTCGCCCACAGACACAATTTTCCGAATAATATCGTCATCGGCTTTGAGCGACTTCCGCTCTTCGACAAGCGCATCAATCTCGGTTTTCGGAAGTCCGTACACCTTGCCGAGCTCACGATAGACTGACTTGTCGCGGAAAGTCTGCATCATGCCCAGCAGCGCCGTGTGCTTCGATCCGTAGCGTTTGAAAATATAATCCTGCACATAAGTCCGGTCCTTCCACGAAAAATCAATATCAAAATCCGGCGGGCTGGTGCGCTTCGGGTTGATGAAGCGTTCGAAATAAAGATCGAGTTCGACCGGATCGACATTGGTAATGTAGAGGCAATACGCCACAATGCTGTTGGCGCCGCTTCCCCGCCCCACGTGATAAAATCCACGCGACATGGAATAGCGCACAATGTCCCACGCCATGAGAAAATACGAAGAAAATCCGAGCCGGTCAATGATTTCAAGTTCCTTTCGGATGCGCTCCAGCACTGGCTTTGGCTTGCCCGGATAGCGTGCCGGAAAACCGTCCATGGCCAGTTTTTCGAGCAATAATTTGTCGTCGTAGCGACTTCCGGTGAATGTTTTTTTGTTGCGAACAATGCCCATTTGCACATCGGCGGCGCAGTCGCGCAGCAGATTTTCGGCATTGGCAAGCAAGTCGGGACATTCAGAAAATGCTTCGTAAGCGGCTTTCCGGTCCGGCATGATTTCATCGTTCATGGCCAGCTGCGTAGATTTCAGGTTCGAAAGCAAGGTGTTGCTGTCGATAGCCCGCAGATGGCAATGCGTGTCGTAGTCGGGTTCAGATTCAAACGTGACCGGCCACCAGGCCACCATGTGTCCGCGCACTTTGCGGTCGTTGAGCACACGCAGCTGCGGCACCTGCGACGGCCGCACGGCAATGTATTCATTGGCCCTGAGCTGCTTTGGCGTATTTTCGTTCCACGGGTACAACACAAAAACCTGATTGAACGGCGGCGCAAAATCGGCCGGCTGGGATTCGGTCATATTGCACTCCGTCAGGTATTCGTTGATCTCCTGAAAGCCGCTCATGTTGCGGGCCATGCACACATACAGCAAGCGGCTGCCGCGCCGGAGCTCCATGCCTACCATGCCTTCGGTACGCTCGCTGCGACATTGTTTAATGAAATCGACCCAGCCCGTGCAGTTATTGATATCGGCCAGCAGCACCTTCGGAAATCCGCATGCCGCCGCCATTGTGGCCACGGTTGAGGGCGCCATCATGCCAAATCGCAGACTGTAATATGAGCGGCAATGGAGGATCATTGACTGAATGACTATTTTTTAATCACTTAATAGGACTACAATATAATCATTTTTTATTTTATACACCAACTCTCGAAGGGTTTTGAACCCTTCGAGAGTTTAGTTTATAGTCGACACTTTATGCATTTCAACTCATTTTGTCGATTATAGTCGACAGATATTACAGTTTCGAAATAGTTTATCGCTGAATTAACATCAAGGATTTTTCACTCTCAAAATCGCTGTGATAATCACTTCCAGCAAACCGAATCCACCCCCAGCACATAGTTTTCGATGACGTGCAAAGGAGAAAAGAATAAGTTGTATGCAATAATTGTGCATTGTGAGTGAACAATAATTAACGTTTTTATGCATTATAAATGAACAATATTTCGTATATTTGTGCATTCTAAATGAACAATTATGAATAAAGAGGTTCTCAAACAGATACTTTTCGAGCAACGAAAAGACTTTCTGAAGAAAGGCATAGGAGTAAGCAGGGAAAAGCTCACAGAAGCAGAGAAATTCCTACAGTTGCCTCATATTTATGTAATCAGTGGCATCCGTCGTTGCGGAAAATCAACTTTCTTGCGGCAGATTGCACATACGTTTTATAACGACAAGGATTTTTATTTTATCAATTTTGAAGACGAACGGTTGTTTAATTTCAATGCATCCGATTTCAATCTGGTTCTCGAAACGCAGAATGAACTATGGGGAAGCCAGAAAACATTTATCATAGATGAAATTCAGAATGTTGATAAATTTGAATTGTTTTTGCGGCGGTTGACTGATTCCGGATACAAATTCATTGTTTCAGGGTCCAATGCTGATCTTTTAAGTGGCGAAATGGCCACGAAAATTACCGGACGCTATATCGAAACAAAGCTTAATCCTTTTAATTTCCGGGAATTTTTGAATTATCATCGCATTTCAACAGACATAAATGATGTATTTGATACAGAAAACAAAGCAAAAATATCTGCAAATTTTGAAAAATACATCAACAGCGGAGGAATGCCGGAATACAATAAATTCAAAATGGCAGAAATTATTACCCGGATGTATGAAGACATTCTGATTAAAGATATCGCTGTACGGTACGGTATCACCAATATAGTTGCTTTAAGAGAGTTGAGCCGTTATGTTGTAAGCAATTTCGGAAGAAGGTTTAGTTATAACTCCCTTCAGAAAGCACTTGGATTTGGTAGTGTAAACACAGTAAAATCGTATCTGTCGTACCTTGAAAATGCATTCCTTCTGAAAATCGTATCAAAATATGACCATTCACTCAAGAAACAGTTGTCCAATGAGAAAAAAACATATATTATTGATTCAGCCATTATAAAACTGGTTTCAAATCAATTGACCGAAGATAGAGGGCGGCTTTTAGAAAATATCGTGGCGCAACATCTGGCTGTTGATAATCAGATTTATTATTTCTCTGATAAATACGAATGTGATTTCATATCAATGGATAATCACAAAAATATTGCTGCGTATCAGGTAACCTATATTCTGAACGAAACCAACAGGGAGCGAGAGATTAAGGGGCTGGTTGAAGCCATGGATTTTTTCGGGCTGAACAAAGGTGTCATAGTAACCATGTCGCAGAGCGAAGAAATAAAAATATCAAAGAAGCAAATAACCGTTTTACCCGCTTGGCGTGTGTTATTGAATTACGCCTAAAGTATATCGCTAAGGAAAACGGTGTTTCATTCACATTTTTTGCCAATAATCACAATTGCTATTCATTTCAGTTATACCTGAATCTTTTTACATATATCATTTTAGTTTCAGTTATAACTGTATCTATGCAAATAAATTTCAATTGTTTCATTTATATCTGAAACTTTTTCCTTTCATCTTTGCACCTGGAAATCAGCAAGAATCACTACACATCATTCAATAATAACAAGTCATTTCCCAAAATATGTATTATCAATGGATGAAGGCTTTGATACCGACAAAAACGGCATACGCTGGATGAATATCAAAGATTTTTTGCTTTCAAAATCGCTGCTGTAATCACTTCCAGCAAACCGAATCCACCCCCAGCACATAGTTTTCGATGACGCGTACGGAGAACACTGTTTCATCGCCATCGAAGCCCTCGATATCGACGTAATTAATTTGTTTTTTGTAGGCCTGCTGAAATTTATATGCAATGGGATAATAGCTCCAGTGCCATTCTTCGGGCTGAAATCCGGTTTTGCGGGTTTCACCAAAAGGTGTATATGGTCTGCAAAAACCAAAATGCGCCGCATGCGTTTCGAGCCATTGCAACACTTTTATACCATAGGCAGTTTTGAAATAAGCTGGATCGACACTGTTGAAATCAATATCGGTACCCCAGTGGTGGCGCGATGTTCCGGGCATGCTGCTGTATTTCAGAATGACTTGTGCTCGCTCCGTTTCGTCGGGATAAGCCGTGTTGAGCAGCTTTCCACCCACATACTGGCGACCATTCCACTTGTTTTCCCAGATCATTTTCTGATGTTCAAAAGTGCGGGTGGCTGACACAATCGTCAGTGTAATGCCATCCTTGAGCGCACTGTCGCGCATGGCTATAAAAGCGTTGTACACTTCGGTACGTAAATAAATGCCTTTTTTCAAAGTATATTTGCTGCTGATCAAAGAAAAACCAGCTTCCTGTGAAGGATTGAATTTTCCCAGCAGGAATCTTTTCTGAATGGAATCTATAGACACCTTATTTACAAGAACTGAGTCAATACCTGAAACCTGCGCTACAAGAGAGAAATGCAGCACTAAAAATCCGATTATACTGTTTATTTTTTTCATTTTCGTTTCAATACCTTCAATGATTTTGCCACAATATTTTCTGCACTCAATCCATATTTCTGCATCAGCTCGTCGGGCTGTCCCGATTCACCAAAGCAGTCATTCACTCCAACAAATTCAACCGGGACAGGATATTCTTCAGCCAACACTTCTGCAACAGCTGATCCAAAGCCACCTGCAATCTGATGTTCTTCAGCTGCAACGATGGCACCGGTTTCGCGTGCAGCATGAATAATGATTTCGCGGTCGATTGGTTTAATGGTGTGAATATTAATGACTCTAGTGCTGATCTGCTGAGCAGCCATTTGCTCGGCGGCCTGCAGCGCGTGCCAGACCATGTGACCAGTTGCGACAATAGTTAGATCGCTGCCCTCACGCATCAGCTGTCCTTTTCCAAATTGAAAACCATCAACTTCGGATGTAAAATCAGGCACCGCT
Source organism: Bacteroidales bacterium (assembly GCA_035390965.1). Lineage (GTDB taxonomy): Bacteria > Bacteroidota > Bacteroidia > Bacteroidales > DTU049 > GWF2-43-63. Next base: position 14,812 of record DAOPKE010000024.1, read on the forward strand.
TCGCGGCCAAATCGGATATAAACAGGCCCTGAAAGTTCATTAACAGCGCAAATGGTTGCCAATCGGGCCTGTGTAGCATCGCAGGGAGAAATGACGGACATATTGGGCAGCACGCGCATAACCGCAATATCCTCCAATGCCTGATGTGTAGCACCATCGGGGCCAACCGAAATACCAGCATGAGCGCCACCTATAATAACATGTAGATTGTTGTAACACACCGAAACGCGGATCTGATCAGCAGCACGCAAGGTAGAAAAGACAGCATATGTGCTGAAAACAGGGATTAATCCGGTAAGAGCCAAACCTGAAGCCACAGCAACACAATTTTGCTCAGCAATTCCCATTGAAAAAAAGCGATCGGGGAATTCCCCGGCAAAAAAATTCATGCTCACCGAGCTGGTAATATCGGCTCCCAGACCCACTACCGACGGATTACGACGTGCTGCATCGCGCACTCCTTCGCCGAATCCGAAGCGAGTAGGACGGTTTTCCCTGTTAAAATAAGACTTCATTTCATCTGATTAACAGACAAAAGTAAAAAATTTAGAGTCAATAATGCTTCACACCAGTTAAATTGATGTATATTTGAAAATCAAAAAAGAAAAAACAGAATATGGAAAACGTTTTTCAAAACCTGAAGCCAGAAAAAGTCTGGCAATATTTTGCTGAAATATGTGAAATTCCTCATCCTTCTAAGAAGGAAGAAAAAATGGTCAAATACCTGCTGAATTTTGGTAAACATCATAATCTTGAAACAGTTTCAGACGAAGTTGGCAACGTGGTTATCCGCAAGCCAGCGACTCCGGGATATGAGAACAAACCATGGGTTGCTTTGCAGAGTCATATTGATATGGTATGTGAAAAAGAAGCCGGCAGCACGCATAATTTTGATACCGATCCGATAATTCCTCGCATCGACGGCGAGTGGGTAAAAGCCACAGGAACCACTCTGGGCGCTGATGACGGCATAGGTGTAGCTGCGCAGTTGGCCTTGCTCGATGCTACAGATATTGAACACGGACCAATTGAATGTCTATTTACCGTTGATGAAGAAACCGGACTTACCGGAGCTTTTGCATTAAAGCCGGAAATGCTGAAAAGCCGCATCCTGCTTAACCTTGACAGCGAAGACGAAGGAGAAATATTCATTGGCTGTGCCGGTGGAAAAGATACTGTTGGAACACGCTATTATACAACTGAAGCAGCTCCCGAAGGAATGAGTGCGGTTGAAATTACCGTCGGAGGTCTTAAAGGCGGACATTCAGGCGACGACATTCACCGTGGGCTGGGCAATGCCAATAAAATTTTAGGACGGGCATTGTGGGAAATAAGTAACGATCACCCTGCTGCACGTTTGGTTTCGTTTGATGGCGGAAATCTTCGCAATGCCATTGCCCGCGATGCCGTGGCGGTTTTTCTGATTCCATCAGGAAAAGAAAAAGAGGTATTTACATACATTGAAAACCTGGATAAAACTGTCAAAAACGAATTCAAAATTACTGATCCGCTGGTTCATGTTGAAATCAAAAAAACCAATAATCCTGGTCAGGTTATCGACAGCAAAACAGCCAATAAACTGATTGACCTGATATATGCCATGCCTCATGGAGTCATTGCCTGGGCTCAGGACATTGAAGGTTTTGTTGAGACATCAACCAATCTGGCATCGGTGAAAATGAGCAACAATACCATTACCATTTCCACCAGTCAGCGCAGTTCTGTGGCATCGGCCAAGCAAAACATCTGCAATGCCGTTGCTGCTTCATTCCGACTGGCAGGTTTTGATTACAAGCATGGTGACGGATATCCGGGCTGGACGCCAGATCCAAATAGTGCCATTTTGAAAATCACAGTTGAGCAATTTGAAAAACAATTCGGATACAAACCTGTGGTTCGCGCAATTCATGCAGGTCTCGAATGTGGTTTGTTCAGCGAAAAAATTCCGGGAATGGACATGGTGTCCTTTGGCCCAACGCTGCGTGGTGTTCACAGCCCCGATGAAAAACTGCTTATTCCTACAGTTGAACGATTCTGGAATCTCATCTTAAACATATTAAAAAACCTTTAAAACACAAATCTTATGAGAAAACTAATCCTTGCTCTTGCATTAACCGGTGTAATGATTTCACAAACCGGTTGTTTTGGTGAATTCGGTTTAACCCGAAAAGTATATGAATTCAATCAGGGTGTGGGCGGAAAATTTGTAAACCAGATTGTTTTCTGGGCTATGTGCGTTATTCCGGTGTATGAAGTAGCCGGTATGCTCGATGTGCTGATTTTCAACACCATTGAATTCTGGACTGGCAGCAATCCTGTTGCCATGGCTCCAGGCGAAACCGAAGTTCAGTATGCGACAGTTGACGGACATCAGTTCCGCATGACTGCTCAGCAGAATTATTTCGTTGTCGAAGAGCTGACCGCAAACGGATATGAAATGAGAAATGAATTCCGTTTCAATAAAGATGCAAATGAATTAAGCATCAGCAATGGTTCAGAAACACAGGTAGTTGCCATGAACTAAACAAGTTTAATGCTACTGAAAAGGCTGTTCGCAAACTGTGGGCGGCCTTTTTTTTGCGCAACGCACAACGATCAATGCACAACGCGCAACGACATTGAAGTCATCAAGTTTGTAAAGTTTGTAAAGCAAAAAGGCGACGTTAATGCGTGCGGCATGCGGCATGCGGCATGCGGAGCACAACGCACAATGCTCAATGCACAATGCCGGCGGCTGGTCTGCTTACGCCTTATGACTTACGCCTCTCAACCTTCGTAAATTTCGAAGTGACCTTTAAAAGTCAGATAGACCAACTGACAACTGATTGCTGATTGCTGATTGCTGATTGCTGACAACTGATTGCTGATTGCTGATTGCTGACTGCTGCTAAAACTGCGGTGTCACATAGTTTTCGGGATGACAGGCGGTGCATTCCGCGAAAAACTCCGACATAATTTTCATATCAGCTGCATAATCGCCGCTTGGAATAACAACTTTTCCAACAAACCCGAATTTCTTTTTATAATCAAGATAAGTGAGAATCATCGGTACATTGGCCTGCATGGCGATGCGGTAAAAACCTTTTTTCCAATGCGGATTTGGTTTTCGCGTTCCTTCGGGCGTAATGCCCAGCACAAGCTCATCGTATTTTGCAAATTGAGCCGCCATTTGTTCGGCGATGTTGCCCGGGTTTTTGCGATCGACCGGAACGCCGCCCCAAGCGCGGATTATGAGATTCAGTGGAAAAACAAAAGACTCTTTTTTAATCATGAAGCGAACACGGATATCGAGCGCATTGTAGCACAGGCGGCCCAGAATAAAATCCCAGTTCGACGTGTGTGGAGCGACCACCATGACTGCTTTGGTAATATCTTTTGATACAGCATAATTATATTTCCATCCGAATAAACGGAGAATTGCTTTAGCCAAAATAATACGGGGCCAGCGGACCCATTTCCAGCGGTTACGACTTTTTGTTAGTGCCATAATGCAAAGATAGGATAATACAATGATTAGTAATTTTAATAAAATGATTAGTTTTGTTACATCCAAATATCAAACACACATGAAGCAGATTTTTCTGATTGTCGCATTAATACTGTCTTTTCAGCAATATTCTTTTTCCCAATCCGATGAATATCCGCTCAGCGAAAGCTGCACAAGCATTATGGCCGGTAAAAATGCCACCTCCGACGGATCAGTCATTACAAGCCACACGTGCGACGGGCGTTATCGCTCGTGGCTGAATATTATTCCCGGGGCCAAATACGAAGACAAAGCCATGATGGATATTCAGTGGGGCACCATGATGACCGAGTCTCCATGGGATACACGCGGAGTTGAAACCAAAGGGAAAATCAAACAGGCAAAGGAAACTTTTGCTTACCTCAATGTGGCCTATCCCTGCATGAACGAAAAGCAGCTCATCATCGGCGAAAGCACCATATCAGGACGCAAGGAGCTTGTGAACAACAAAGGACTTTTTCTGATTGAGAATCTGGAAGCCATCGTGCTTCAACGCTGCAGCACCGCTCGTGATGCGATAAATCTCATTGGCGAACTGGTGAAAGAATACGGTTATGCTGATGGCGGAGAGTGCATCACCATTGCCGATCCAAAAGAAGTCTGGGTGCTTGAAATTTTCGGCGAAGGCCCTGACAAAATCGGCGCGGTGTGGGCTGCACAACGAATTCCGGATGACCATGTGGGTGTTTGCGCCAACATCAGCCGCATCAGCGAAATCGACCTGAAAAACAAAGATTATTTCATGGCTTCGGACAATGTTTTCAGCGTTGCCAAAAAAATGGGATTCTGGGACGGTAAGGAAACTTTTAAATTCTGGAAAGCCTACAGCGGAAGCAAACCCTTTCAGATACGCGAATATTTCATTCTTTCAAGTCTGGCTCCATCACTCAATCTCGACTACAATGCCGAAGAGCTACCGTTCTCTGTAAAACCCGACAACAAAGTGTCAGTGCGCGATGTGATGGCACTGCTCCGCTCCACTTTCGAAGGAACCCAATGGGACATGACACAGAATCTGAAAATGGTCAGCAGTTATAAAAATGAAGCCGGGGAAACAGTCTCCGATACCATTACTTCGCCCTACGCCAACCCCTGGATGAAGCGCGAAATGATGGGAATGCTGAATTATCAGAATGACACTTCAGTGAAATTTCAGCGCACATGCGCCGTTGCCTGGTGTGCCTACAGTTTTGTCGGGCAATGCCGCGACTGGCTCCCCGACGAGGTTGGCGGCGTTTGCTGGTTTTCATTTGATAATCCGGCCGAGAGTCCGCGTATCCCGATTTTTGCGGGTACACTTTCATTGCCACAATCATTCAATTATTCCGGACAATTTGCCTTCAACGAACAATCAGCTCACTGGCAATATCGTCAGGCCAACCGCCTTGCCACTGTGCGCTGGGGCGATGGCCGCAAGCTGATAGAACCGGCACTGATGCAATACGAAGACAAAGCATTTGCAGAACTGGCTGATGTTGAAAAACGCGCCGCTGAATTGCTGAAAGAAGATCAGGCCAACGCTGCAGCCGGCCAACCCACACAAAAATGCCGCGAATACCTGACCCGCTACACCGCCGACTTCCACGCATCGTCCGCTGCAAAATGGCTCGAGCTGCGCAATCAGTTGTGGACTGATTTGAAATTGTCGTTTTGATTTAACAAACCACTCATAGGGAGTGAAATTTTCGATGGGGATAGCGTAATTACAATTCTCATTATCAATCAAATACCTTTAGATTTATTATTATTTCCGTAATTTCACGACATTTTATTGTTTTCTTTCCGTTTTTTCATGACATTTATTATATTTATATCTGTTCTTTTATGATATTTTATTTGATTTTATTTTGAAATTCAATATATATTTTATATCTTTGTCCGATAATATAAGAAGCATTATGATCGACCAAAAAGAACTTCTGCAAAGTCTGATCCTGGATTTTCAGAAAAAACTGCCATTAAAAATCTTTTCGCGCGACGAAGAGTTGCCCACTGACAGCAAAAAAGTGATATCAGTGTGCGGTGTACGTCGCTCTGGGAAAACATTTGTGCTGTTCGACACCATCAACCGATTGATCAAATCAGGCGTTCCCAAAACAGAGATATTGTTTTTAAGCTTCGATGATGAGCGGCTGCAGCTGAAGCGTCAGGAGCTCGATCTCATACTTCAGTCCTATCGTGAATTGTATCCGAAAACTGATATGCAGAATGTTTACATCTTTTTCGACGAGGTGCAGATGGCCGATGGGTGGGAACAATTTGTACGGCGCATTTACGACAGTGTCAGTAAACATATATTTATCAGCGGATCCAATTCAAAGCTGCTGGCAACCGATATAGCCACATCGCTGCGGGGGCGCTCGTTGCAATTCGAAGTTTTCCCCATGTCATTTGCCGAGTATTGCCGTTTCAGAAACATCGATACCAACACCCGGGACACCGAAACAAAAGCACAGGTCTATTCCGGATTCAATGAATACATGCGTTTTGGCGGATTCCCAGAACTGGTGATGAACCAATATCGTCATCTACCGCAAACGATACAGGAGTATTATCATGTAATGCTGTACCGCGACCTGATAGAACGATATCAGGTGAAAAACATACCTGTGTTGAAATATTTCATCTCACGACTGCTGGCCAATCACACCAGTCCTACATCGATCAATAAAATATACAATGAAATAAAATCGGCAGGACTGAAAACCGATAAAAATGTTTTATATGATTTCTCGGAGCAGCTCGAAGCCATCAATTTTACTCAACGACTGAGGAAATTCGACAACTCGGTTTTAAAAACAGAACTGGCAAGTGAACGGAAGGTGTATTTTATCGATAATGGTTTTCTTCAGGCATTGAAACAAACCACCAGTAAAGACAATGATAAATTGCTCGAAAACGCTGTGTTTATGCATTACAGAAGACAAACACCCTTCATGCGCGGGCTCTATTTCTACAAAAAAAACAAGGAGTGCGATTTTGTAGTGCTGGACCGTGAAAAGCCATTTGAAATAATTCAATCGTGCTACGACTTCTCGTCGCCTGACACACGGAAAAGAGAAATATCGGCATTGTTGGAAGCATCGGATTATTTGAAATGCAACAATCTGAAAATCGTTACGCTTGATCCGAACGAAGAAATAAAAGCAGGCTCAAAAACCATCCGGGTGATCAATGCCGCCGAGTTTATGCTGGGCCACAAACAGAAATAAAAGCACTACCACTTCGCAGGTTTTTCATCCTTCAGAAGGTAATGGATTACATTTTTTCGAACGAACAATAGAATTTGCGCTCATTTAAAAGATAATTTCTATCATTATCCTTGTAAATTTGTTAACTGAAATTCAATCCATATGAACTCGGTCACTTTTCATCCCATGGTTGTCCACTTCTCCGTTGCACTGGTGATTGTGGGCTTTGTTATCGATTTATTCTACATTTTTATTGCAAAAAAAGACTGGCGCAAAACCAGCAGTCTGTTCCTGATGATACTGGCTGTGCTGGCTGTCTTCTTTTCATGGTTCACAGGCGAATACTACTCGCGCAGCTACGATGGAGTCGGACGTGATGTAAAAGACGAGCACGAGCTGTATGCATGGATTACCATGGGTGTATTCGGCGCTGCAACGGCTGTGCGTTTTATCGCCATTTATCTGAAAAAAAATCCTGCATTTTTCAAATATCTTTACATTGTTCTTATGCTTTCAGCAGTGATGGCCATTGGCTATTGCGGCTACCTGGGTGGTAATCTGGTGTATGAGCTTCAGCACGATTTGCGTCCCGGACAATAATTTTCAACTTATTCAGTAATTCTGCATGTACTCCATTCTCTTCAGACTTCTTTTCATCGCTTCATTGCTTATATCAAGCATCAATACGGTATGGTCTCAGGATATTACTTTTCAAATCAGAAATAAATCAAGAGAGCCATTAATTGGCTCCACCATAAAACTTTCTGCTGAAAAAGATTCAACAAAAATGTTTCTGGCCGCGGCCGACGTGAATGGTGCAGCTGTTTTGAAAAACATTCCCGATGGCATGTACCATGTTGTTGTAACCTACATCGGCTACACTACTTTCGAAAAAACCATCGCTGTAAACCCGCAACACCGCCATTTTTCATTCTCACTGACAGAAAATTCACTGGCACTGAACGAAGTTACCATTACGGCTGATCGCCCATTTATCCGCCAGGAAGACGATAAAATGATTGTAGATCCAACCCCCATGATTGGCATCAGCACCAACACACTCGAAGTGATTGAAGCCACACCGGGCATTTATGTTGATTACGATGCAGGCATATTTTTATCTTCAACCACTCCGGCAGTCATATACATTAACGGTCGCGAACAAAAACTCAGCAATCAGGATCTGATGAATCTGTTGCGCAATCTGCCACCGGGTAGCATTGAACGCATTGAAATCCTGCGCACGCCCTCTACAAAATACGATGCAGCCAGCTCTGGCGGAATTGTTAATGTAGTATTGAAAAAAGGACTGAAAATCGGTCGCTTCGGAAATATCAATGTTGGGATGAATCAGGGAAAATACGGCAATCGCATAGCTGGAGCAAATTTCAACAACAGCGGCGACAAAACCACCCTGTATCTGAATGTCGGTTTCAACCGCCATGACCGGCTCGACGAAATGCAAACCGTTCGTTTAACAGCAACCGACACAACCTTGAATCAGCAAAGCGAAACCCGCCAGACATCGGATGACTTATTTCTGGGATATGGCTTAACATGGGATTCAGACAGTCTTTCCGGGTTTTCATACGACGGTCGTTTCAGCTTTGGAAACAGGAATTCGGATGTCTTCAACCATAGTTTTTTTGCTGATGAAACCGACCAGCATCTGCTTGAAAGCCAGGATCAAATCAACACCACCATCGACCGCCTGAGTCTTTCGCAGGACATCGGTTACAGCTATAAAATCGACACGCTTGATTCGGAATGTGATACACGGCTAGGCTTCGATATCAGCCGCAACACATCTGCACAGCATTTCATTTCTGAATACACATTTCCATATGATACCATGATTTCAGGATTAATGAACAATCATCAGAATCGTATCATCATTCAATTGGCGAGTGATCTGACCCTGCAGCTGAAAAACGGAATCAAAACAGAATCGGGGCTAAAAGGCTCATGGCAACAATATAACAGCAATGCCGACTTCTTCACAAATTCAAATGCCATTCAGGTTGCAGATTCAAGCCGCAACAACAATTATACTTTCAACGAAAGCATTTTTGCCGCTTATACACAAGCATCGAAAACCGTTTGGGGCGGATTGGTACTGAAGGCCGGCTGCCGGCTCGAATACACCTACATGAACGGACAACAGAAACTTCCATATGACACAAGCTTTCTGGTCAATCGTGCCGATTTGTTTCCATATCTGTACATCAGCCGCGACCTTCCTACCCTGCTACCCAACATCATTCCGATTAAGCTCAGAACTTTTCTGATTTACCGGCGTACCATTGCCCGGCCCGAATACGGACAGCTGAATCCCTCGCACGAATATGTTGATCCCTATTTATATGAGGCCGGAAATCCTGATTTAAAGCCACAATTCACCAATAATATAGAGTTCAATATCAGCTATCAGGATATGCCCATACTGGCCTTCGGCATCAATTACACACAGGATGTTTTTTCTGCTGTTGTTTACGAAGACCCCAATCAGAACGGAATAGCAAGAATGACTTATGACAATCTCGGCAAAAACACCGAAAAATACATGCGTGGAATGATTGGGGTACCTCCCGGAGGAAGATATTTTTTTGCTTTGGGCACCCAGTACAATCTGAACAATTATGATGGCTTTTACGAAGGCGAGCCATTGAAATATGAACGCGGCAGCTGGCGTTTTTTCACGTTTCATTCGCTCAAACTGACACAAAACACCAAATTCAATATCAGTGGCTTTATGATGGTTAAAGGGTCACGTGGATTTTATGAGCTCGGAACTTTTGGATCGCTCAATGCCGGTTTGTCACAGACATTTATGAATCAAAAACTGATTGTTACCATCAATGCCCGCGATATTCTGGGCACCATGAACATATCCTTCAATCTGAATCAGGGCTCAATACCCTCATATGGAGAGCGTTACCGCGACAGCCAACGCGTAGGAATTAATATCCGTTTTAATTTCGGATTACCCAAACGCGAAAAAACGAATGGATTTGAGGGGTTTGAAGAGGACTAAAAAAGAGCTTTTTTACTGACAATCAAATTTCTACAAGCAGAACAGGGCCATCATTTACTTTTGCATTACAGTGCCGTACATTTGTTTAATATGTCATAAATAGTTTTTTGACGAAATAATTATTTCATTTAACGGATTAATTTTATTATATTTGTAATACATAAAAAACAGGAGGATTCATTATGAAAGCATCAGAAAAGTTGATTATCACCATCAGTCGTCAGCTTGGAGCAGGAGGTGCATATATAGGCCAACAGATTGCCCGTAAGCTGAAAATTCATTATGCCGACCACGAAATCATCCGCAAAGCGGCCGAAAAGCTATCGGTCAAAGAAGAAGACATTGAAAGACGTGATGAAAAGACTCAGCCGTTTTGGGAAACCATGTTGTTCAGTTCGGGTTATGCCCCGGAGTTTTATGTTCCGATCAACATAAAATATGCACCAACAGATGCCGAAATGTATAATGTTGAAATGAGCATCATGCAAAAGCTGGCTGAAAACATCGATGCTGTTATTATTGGACGAGGTGGATTTCATATTTTCAAAGATCGTCCAAATACGCTGAAAGTTTTTCTTTTTGCGCCGAAAGAATACCGCATCGACCGGGTAATGACCGAGCACAACCTGAACGAAGCCGAAGCAAAAAAAGCCATCGAAGACAGTGACCGTGAAAGAGCCAAATATATTGATGCTTTTACGGGTCTCAAATGGATTGAAAGCACCAATTTCGATCTGACACTGAACACGTCAAAACTTGGCCTTGATAAGACAGCCGAAGCCATTCTTGCCATGATCAATCTGATGAAATAACAGTGTAGTCAGAAATATTTTTGTGATGAATAAAAACCGGAATTCATTCATATGTGATGATATTTTCAGACTGAATTTTCATATACATAAATAAAAAAGGAGTTGACCATGAAAACATCAGACCCCCTGATAATAACAATCAGCCGTCAAATGGGCAGCGGTGGCTCGTATATTGGGCAAAAACTGGCCAAAAAACTAAAAATTCATTATGCCGACCGCGAAATAATACGCAAAGCTGCCGAAACATTGTCGGTGCCTGAAGAAGATTTGGAAAGCATGGATGAAAAATCTCAGACATGGTGGGACTACATTCAACTTTCGAGTCGCTATGCATCGGAAATTTATATTCCTCCAGTGCAGAAATTTGCCCCAACCGATCTTGAATTATTTAAAGCCGAATGCGAAATCATCAAACAGATTGCAAAAGAAACATCGGCTGTCATCATTGGTCGCTGCGGGTTTTGTGTACTTGACGGACATCCGAACCTGATTAAAATTTTCCTTCATGGAGAAAAAGATTTCAGAGTAAAACGCATCATGGATTTATATTCGGTTTCCATCAAAACAGCCGAAAAAATGGTTGAGGACAGCGACAGAAAAAGAGGTTTGTATATCAAGAAATTTTCAAAAAAAGATTGGATGAACATTGATAATTACCATCTGTCGGTCGATACCAGCAAAATTGGCATAGATTCCTCATTGGATCTCATTTCAGCATTTGTTGCGAACGCCAGAAAATAAAAAACTAATCTGAAACCCCGATTCGGGCAAACAGGCATTGATTATTGCCTGATGGTCATTTTTTTGCTTAGCAGATATTGATTTACAGAAAAACAATTAAAATGCATTTTGTAATTTCGCGAAAAAATACAATGAAATACCTGTCAGTTCTTTTGCTTGCATGTAGTATTGCATCCTGTGGAAACAAGGATAAACAAACAGAAGTTGTACGGGAACTCAATCCAACCGACACGCTTGACAAGTTGATGCTAATAAAAAACGAAGCGGAACTGATTGAAAAATTCGGGCAGGAAAATGTAACCTGGGATACGGTGTATGGCGCAGAAGGAGCCGTTTCCATGGCAACACTGCTATACAAGGGCACTTGCGATCAGGTAGAAATAACATGGGAAAATCTGAAAAACAAATCAGCCATTCAGAAAGTAACATTAAACGCCCTGTACGATGAAAAACAGGAAAAGCTGATTGCTTTTTCACATTGGAAAACCAGTTATGGAATTATGCTGGGAACTTCATTGAAAGAACTGGAAACCATAAACGAAGCTCCATTCATATTTCTGGGTTTCGGTTGGGACTATGGAGGAATTGTAACTGAATTAAACGGTGGTAAACTATCCAATCTTCCTGTTTCAATTCAGCTTGGCATTTCAGATATCGCCAAACAAAGCAATAATCCTGACTATGAAATGCTGATGGGTGATAACGAATTTAATTCAATCGATGCTGAAGCCCAGCGCCTGAATCCGGTTGTTGTTTCAATAAGTGTTTTGAAGAAATAATACATTTCGAAAAAATGAAAATAAACAAAACTGTTGCCGGTGTAATAGCCGGATTTACAGCCGGAATCATTGATCTGATTCCTATGATTATTCAGAAACTCACCTGGGATGCCAATCTGGCTGCATTCTCAATGTGGCTGGCAGTGGGCTTTTTCACAGCACACACTTCATTCAGGATGCAACCAGCATTAAAGGGAATTTTGATTGCCTTTATTTGTCTTCTGCCTTCTGCATTTATTATTGGATGGAGTATGCCTGAATCACTCATAGGGGTAGCCGCCATGACGCTGATTCTGGGCGCCCTAACCGGCCTGCTCGTGCATTGGATGACAAAAGAAAAATCAGCGTAACCCGGGAATTTGTCCGACTAATCTATAATAGAATTGTAAGTCCGATTCGGGCTCCCATGTAAGTGCTCATGGCATTGAGCTGCAGATCGAGTCCGAATTTCTCATTGAAAAACATACGGTAGCCAAACTGAGCACCAAACACAGCACTTGTTTCGACACCACCATTGTATAAAGCCGGTGACTCAGCCATAACATAACCACCGCTGAAACCGCCATACAAATCGGTGCTGGTATGATCGCGCAGCTTGAACATTGTGTTGAAATGATAATTTACATTACCCAACACAGTGATTATACTGTGTTTGTACATAACATTTCCGAAGTTTTCATTAAAAAAACGATAAGAACCATCCAAACCCATAGACAGATTTTCTGCAATGCCAAAATCAGCTCCGAGATAAGCAGGAATGCCCTGATTGGTGTATCCGGTTCCGAAATTGAACTGCAGCCGGCCCGCTTCGAGCGGATACTGTGCATCAGCCGACGAAAACACAGTTGCAAAAAATACGATCAGTAATAATTTCTTCATGGTGAAATGCTTTTGTAAAACTGATTTGTTTGAATGGCAAATATAAAACATCTGAAAGCTGAATGCAAAAAAACAAGAATTTAATTGTCCTGCAATTTTAAATCTTGTATAATTAAGTAATTTGTATATTTTTGTAATGAAATACTAAAAACCAAATCCATGAGCATAAAAGGAACAAAAACAGAACAGAATCTGCTGAAAGCATTTGCAGGTGAATCACAGGCTGCACGCCGCTATAAAATGTTTGCCAAAATAGCAATCAAAGAAGGATATCAACAAATCGCCGCTATTTTCGAAGAAACTGCTAGTCAGGAAGATCAGCACAGTAAGCGCTTTTTCGAGTTTCTCGAAGGTGGCATGGTTGAAATCACCGCTGCTTATCCCGCTGGCGTTCTAGGCACCACAGCTGAAAACCTCGAAGCAGCTGCCAGTGGCGAAAACGAAGAATGGACCGAGCTTTATCCTGAATTTGCGAAAATTGCAGAAGAAGAAGGATTCAAGAAAATTGCCACCGCTTTTAAAATGATTGCCACAGTTGAAGCTCAGCATGAAAAACGATATCGCAAACTACTGAAAAACGTGATTGACGGTAAAGTGTTTGAAGAGGAAGAAGAAGTGGAATGGATTTGCCGTAAATGTGGCTATGTACACAAAGGCAAGAAAGCGCTGAAAAACTGCCCTGCATGCGAACACCCGATAGATTATCAGGAACGCAAAGCAAGCAATTATTAAAATAATGAACTTTGCATTTTCAGGGAAAAGGATGAAATATTTCCTTTTCCTTTTTTTTATTGTGACAACTATTGCTTTCTGCTTCGGGTCGCCCTACCCTGAACTGATGATGCTTCATCACTCGGCAACAATTCTGACAGCAGCTTTCCTTGTTTATATTATACTAAAAAACAATCTGAGCAATCTGTCTTTTCTTTTTATTATTCTGTTTATTCTGCTGCATGTAATCGGCGCCAAATGGACATATCTCGATGTGCCCTATGACCAATGGTGGAATTGGCTCAGTGGCGATTCACTTTCTTCGGTTTTTGGCTGGGAACGAAATCAATATGATAGACTTGTCCATTTTGGGTTCGGGCTTCTGATATGGTTGCCGGCATACGAAATACTGCAACGTTGGTTTGGTTACAAAAAAACTCATGCGCGCTACGTAGCATGGGAATTCATTGCCATGGCAAGCGTAGTTTATGAACTGTTTGAATGGTTGCTCACACTTGTTGCTCCGGCTAATCAGGCCGACAATTACAATGGGCAGCAAGGCGATATGTGGGATGCCCAGAAAGATATGGCGCTCGCCTTACTGGGAGCATCAATGGCCTGGTTGGCTTTTTTGATAAAAAAATGGTACTCATCGCGCAATCAATCATTGATTAGCAAACGCTATTTATAGCCCCTTCCGGATTGATATCAGCCGGAGCCCAATCAATGACCGGCACGTCAAAATACTGGTCTGAAAAATAGCAGTGATTATCGGGTCTTTCACCCATTCGGACTGTGTATTGAGAATAAAACCAAACTTTTTCAGTTTTTTTTCTGAATTATTTGGTCAAATGTAAAAAAAACGCTGTATATTTGCACTTTCTTTTAAAAAAGCAAAATTCCAGGCCATGAATAAGGGAGAACTGATAAAATTCGTAGAGAACCAACTCATTGACAGCAAACAATTTCCGATGTTTAAATCGGGAGATACTGTCACCATCAAGTATAAAATTACTGAGGGAAACAAAGAACGTATCCAGGCTTTTCAGGGTATTGTTCTTCAGATTTCGGGCAAAGGCGCCAACAAAACCTTTACTGTTCGTAAAATTTCGAACAATATCGGTGTTGAACGTATTTTCCCATTCTCAAGCCCTTTCATTGATGGTATCGATGTAAACAAACACGGCGTTGTACGTCGTTCACGTATTTTCTACCTTCGCGAACTGCGCGGCAAAAAAGCCCGTATCAAGGAGAAAAAATACTAAGATATTTTTATGCTTTGCAAAAAGCCGGCAATTGCCGGCTTTTTTTGTTGATTTTAAACTGCATGCCTAATACAGTGCGAAAATCAGAGCGAGAGCGATGTTTGGTCATGCGCTATACTCCATGCTATACGTCGCCTTTAAAAACTCCTGTGAATAAAACCGCGTAAAACCCGGCAATCTGTAATGAATCGGCACAATCGGCATTAGACGAAAGACATTGTATGCTGCGCATTGTGCGTTATGCAAAACTATTTCAACCCAATACGCATCACTTCAAATCCGGTCGGACGATAAATTACGGCATCATCGGCTGACGTTGAAAAATCTACTTTTATTTCCTGTCCGGGCTTCAGCTGAATAATTTCAATCCGGGTTTCACCTGCCAGCAAATAATAATCCCTGACCGTATATGATGGGATTCCTGTATTTCCGACCAGAGTGAGCGAAACATCATTGCCATTTACAATTAGATCTTTCAAAATAATGGGTGAACTGATTTCCTTCATCACATCATACGATGGCTTTGGATTCAGCTTTACATCGCATATTCCATGAATCCGTTGCGGATAGTGATAGGTCGAGTCCTCGCCGAAATGAGTACGATAATCGTTCAGACAAAAATAAATAGCTCCTGCAACATACTCCTTGCTGCCATAGATTTTAATTTGCTCCGCCATTTCCATAGCCCTGCGCTCATCGCCACCCTTAAACTTCGGCTCACATATTCCCCACTCCGAAATAGTAATGGGCTTTTCAGGATACAACTGATGGATTCTGTCGAGTGCAAGCGGAATTGAATCGAGATTGTATCCGTACCATGTAGTGTTGTACTCGTTGTACATAATCATGTCGTAGCGCGGCGATGCATCCGGTAAAATATTTTTCGGTCCCGGCACTTCCCAATGAACAGCATTGGAAATATAGGCCACCAAGCGCGAATGATCAAGACTTCGAGCATGTTTTTCCATGGCATCCAATCCGTTGATATTAACTTCTTCGTGACTTGAGAGTTCGTTTCCAAGCCCCCAGATAATAATGCTTGGATGATTGTAATGCGCTTCAATCATTTCATCGAGATGCTGTATTGCAACAGGAAGCAAAGAGTCGTTAAGATGCGGTTCCCACCCCCATAGCGGTACTTCTTCCATGACCAGAATTCCGTTGCGGTCGCACCAATCGAAAAACTTTTCGCTTTGCTGCCAGTGACTTCGGGCAAAAACACAATTGGCATTTTTCATCAACGTGAGGCCTTTAATCAGGTTTTCATCTGTTTGAGCAAGACCATGATTCATGTCTTCACCCACAGTCCATTCCATGCCCATAAGCCGCATGGGCTCACCATTCAGCACATAGCGATTGTTTTCGATTGTAATGCTGCGAAATCCAAACACAGCGTGCAATTCATCTTTCGCTGTTTTCCCTTCAAACATGGTGATGTCGATACGATACAAATCCGGAGAATCGAAATGCCACCGATTCACTTTCTTCAGATTAAGTGTACTCAGAAAACGACCATGACTAAACTTTCCCTTCAATTTTCCTTTAAAAACGACATTGCGTGTTTTTTGATTTTCTTCGGTAATCACAGCGATGAAATATGTTTTGCTGCCATTGATTTTTGAAAAATCAATCAATGGAATTGAAATTTCTGCGCGACCACCATTTCCTTCGGGAATACCGTTCACATGAATGGTGCGCATGGCCTGTTCTTCGGTAAAAATAAGATTTACGCTGCGAATAATTCCACCATCGTGCGACCAATCGAAACTTTTCAGATAAGGGATGCTTTTTTTCGATGGCTCATTGTTGGTATAAACTGTTACAATATTTTCGCCTGGTTGGATGTATGGAGTGATATCGATTGAAAAAGGCGTGTATCCTGAGCCAAAGTGCTCACCAGCTTTTTTACCGTTTATCCAGATGATGGCATCGTGGTTTACCGCTTCAAACCTCATCTGTACGGTTTTTTTCATCTGATTCTGAGTAATCTGAAATTTCCTGTCATACCATCCGGCACCCCAATATAAATAATATCCTTCGTTGGTGTTGAAAGTGTGCGGAACAATGGCAAGCCGCTTTCCGCGCGGAGGAAGACCTTTCTCGCCCCAACCTAGCTGAAGTCCGCGGGCATCGGGATCCACTACAAAATTCCACTCACCATCAAGCGAAACCATATCTCTGTTTTGTGCAGAAACATTGGTTGGTTGAACCAGGAAAAAAAGAAAAACGACCATGCAAGAGCGGAATAAATGTTTCATTTTTAATGGGGCTTAGAAAAAATTAGTAACAGCAAACCTACAATTTTCCAAAACAAAATATCAATAAAACAAAAGAGCTATCCGTTATTTTTTGACGAACAGCCCTTTGAATAGTTTTTTTTATTTCAGTTTCCAGATTCCGGTAATTGCTCCTTAAGCTTTTCAACTTCCATCAGACGCAGATTTAATTCATTGATGTAAGCTCTTTCCTTACGGAGACCAAAATCCTTATAAGCTTTATTTGCCCATTCCAGAGCGATAGACAATTCACCTTCCATTTCGGCAGCCAGAGCCATATTATGACAAGCGCGACCAGCGATTTTGGGATCAGGGCTTTTGGCCGATTGCGACCAGAGCACCACAGCTTCTTTCCAATTGTTGACCTTTACAAAACGTTTGGCACTTTTAAGGCGATCATCACCTTTTTTATAATAAATACGCGAAACACGCACCCAATTGGGCGAAATACGAATACCCATCATTTCACCGGCAAAATATCCGGCATCATTGATGGCGTTGCGTTTTGACGGCAACTTTCTAAAAGCATCTTCAGGTGTTGGTCCAACAGTACTCCAGCCCTTATCATCGTAAAAAACATCCTGGTCAATGATTTTTTTATTCACATTGTCATAAATTC
Organism: Bacteroidales bacterium; assembly: GCA_035390965.1. GTDB lineage: Bacteria > Bacteroidota > Bacteroidia > Bacteroidales > DTU049 > GWF2-43-63. The sequence continues at coordinate 32,645 of DAOPKE010000024.1, forward strand.
GCCATCCGGCATTCACCCTGATGTTCAGATCCTCGATAAACTCGGTTACCATCACATTTTCGCCATTAACAGCGCGTTCAACCTGCCTGCTGCGCGATACACGACGGATATCACTGTCGAAAGTCTCGAGCGAAACAATGGCATCGACGTTATATTTTTTGCAGAGTGCATCAACTTC
>DAOPKE010000025.1:0-18468 GCA_035390965.1 Bacteroidales bacterium
CCTCAACCTTAACCTCAACCTTAACCTCAACCTCAACCTCAAACTTAGCCTCATGAAATACTTCACCGCAATTTTTCTCTTAATCTCTCTACATTCTCTCGCACAGAAACCTGCCTACGTGCTTTCAAATCCTTCAGGAAAAGAAATCGGATGGACTGCATTTGTTGATCAGCTTTCAGCAGCTGATATTGTCTTTATAGGCGAGTATCATAACAATCCGATCTGCCACTGGATGGAGTATGAAATCACCGCCGCGCTTCACGAAAAGAAGGCCGGAAAAATTATTTTGGGTGCCGAAATGTTTGAATCCGACAACCAGCTTTTGATTGATGAATATCTGGCAGGCAAAATCAAACAGAAAAACTTCGAGGACGAAGCCAAATTGTGGAATAATTATCAGACCGACTACAAGCCGCTGATTGAATTTGCCAAAGAAAAGGGATTGCTGTTTGTTGCCACCAATATTCCGCGCCGATATGCGTCGATGGTGGCTGCCGGCGGTTTTGATGCACTTGACTCACTTACAGCAGAGGCAAAAAAACTTATTGCACCACTTCCAATGGCCTACGATGAAAATCTGAATTGCTACAAAAGCATGATGAGTATGGGCGGCATGGGCGGTGGTCATGCCAATGCCAATCTGCCAAAAGCGCAGGCCGCCAAAGACGCTACCATGGCGCATTTCATTCTCAAATATTTTAAGCCGGAATACACGTTTATTCATTATAACGGGTCTTTTCACAGCGATTACAGCGAAGGCATAGCCTGGTACATCAAAAAGGAAAATCCTGCTATGAAAATCATTGTCATCTCCGTCTCTGAAGTGGATGATGTTCTGAAACCCGCTCCCGAAGACCTGAACAAAGGCGATTACACCATCCTGGTTCCGGCTACAATGACGAAGACGTATTGAGAAATTTCCCTACAAATTATTTATTCTTCCGGCATTGAAATTTTTCAGTGCCGGATTTTTTTGTGATGTGGAAAGTTTTCCATTTATAATGGATACTTATGCCGAAAAGTTTCCATTTGCGCTGGATACTTTATTCATGATCGAAATAATGAATTCTTTCAGACCAAAGTATTATTTCCAAAGTTATTACAACTCCATCGAAAGAAAATCTCTGAGTTGCAGATGCTGAATTCCATTAAATGTGTTACCGGTGAATTGGTCCATTGAAATGACCATTTTGGGATAATTGTCTTTGATGCGTTCCAGATTTCCGAATTCGCGGTCTATGGTAGCCTGATCATGCAGCAGATAACATGTTTGGATGTATAGTTTTTCGCCTTGCTTTTCTGCAACAAAATCTATCTCATAAGGCCCGGTTTGGCCTACCTTGACTTCAAAATTATTATATTTCAAATGCTTGTAAACAACATTTTCGATTATTTTGCCAATATCAGTTTGTTTATAATTGGAAATAGTATTTCTGATGCCTACATCTTCAAAGTAGTATTTTTCTCCTATTTCAAATATTTTCTTCCCGACAATGTCCTGCCGTTGTACTTTGTTTATAAAAAAAGAAGATGTAAGATAATGAATATATTTAATAATCTGCGCTGTTGTAATCTGAATCCGCTGTGACTTTAAATATTCGCTGATTTTTCGTGCCGAGAATAATTGACCTGTATTATCAGCCAGAAATTCAATCAGGTTTTCAAGAAAAGCACTGTTTCTGATCTTATTTCGCAGAATAACATCCCGAAACATAACCGAGCTGAGAATTCCTTTTAAATAATCATACACGATCTCGTCTTTCAGCTCAAGATGTTTTAAAAATGGCATGCCTCCATACTTGAGATATTTTTTCATCGAGGCTTCTTGGTTTTTTAATCCATGAAAAATCAAAAATTCCGGATAACTTAAACTATAAACCGGAATTTCAATATATCTGCCGCTTAATAGGGTTGACAACTCGCCTGATAGCATGTTGGCGTTACTACCGGTACAGTACAGATCGTAGGCCGGATTCAACAACAAGCTTCTCATACCTTTTTCAAAATCTTTTATTTCCTGTATTTCATCAATGAATATGTAATTTCTGATACTTTTTGTACTGTGCTGCGAAATGTATTCAAGCAAATCTGTGCTGGTTGCTATACTGTTGAACTCAACATTCTCTTTGTTGATGTAAATGATTTTTCCGCGTTTATCTTTCTTTTCTATTTGTTGTATCGTCTGTCGCATAATATAGCTTTTACCGACTCTGCGCTGGCCGGTAAAAACTTTTATAATTGGTTTTTGAATAAAAGGCTTCACCTTATTTAAATATTTTTCGCGTATGATCAATTCAGTTTCCATGATTTATGTTCTTTATGTGATACAAATCAATGCAAATATACGAAAGTATATTGTATAAAATACAAAATATCGAATTAAATAAAAGTGTATTTTGTAAAAGACAAAAATGTACCAAAAAACGCACAGATAATCGGGAAAAAGTCGATTATCTGTGTAAAAAGTCGTATATTTGTGTTTTATTCCTGTTATGAAAGAACTCAGACAGTTTGGCTCGTTCCCGTTTACTCACAGCAATTTGTTGGAATTGCTGCATGGATACAATTCGCCAGGAGATAAAATATCGTCCCTGATAAAAAATGGTGACATCATCTCACTGAAGCGAGGTTTATACATAAACGCTCCGAAATATCGTTCCTCGATGGTCTCGAAATTTCAGCTGGCAAATGTTATTTATGGCCCGTCTTATGTGTCGATGGAATCGGCTCTATCAGAATACGGGATGATTCCGGAGGGCGTTTTTACAACCAGATCGGTAACGCTCAAAAGAAGCAGAAATTTTGTCAACTCATTGGGAAAGTTCGAATATTTTCATAGTCCGGAAAATTTTTACTCCATTGGAATCGGAATCAGTAACCGGCAAAAAGAAGGATCGTGTTTGTTGGCTTCACCTGAAAAAGCACTTTGCGATAAAATTGTTTTTTCGAAAAATTCGACCATTCAATCTGAGAAAGAGATGCTGAATTATCTGGAGGATGACCTTAGAATTGACATGAATTTACTAAAGGATTTGGATGAAGCGGTTATTAATTTGTGTGCTGCAGCTGGAAGGAAGCAAGCACTTTTAGAGCTGGTGTTGAAAATAATTTTTAAATTGAAAAGATGAGTTTATTGAACGAACTGATTTTGCAGCACAATCCATCAGATGAAAATGAGTGGAAACAAGCCATGCGTGAGAGTATGCAGATTATTGCCCTATCTGGTTTGTATCGGGGAAATTTTTTTGAAAATGCAGCTTTTTACGGAGGTACATGTTTAAGAATATTTCATGGTTTGGAGCGATTTTCAGAAGACATGGATTTTTCATTGTTACATGCTGATGAAAACTTTTCGCTTGAAAAATGGTTTGATCATTTGCAACTTGAATTCAAAGCTGCCGGTACGACCATTGAAATTGAGCGTAAGAGCAAAACACAAAAATCAATGATTGAATCAGCTTTTTTGAAATCTGACACCAAAGAATACGCACTCCATTTGAAATCAGAGAAGCATCTGAAAATTAAGATTGAGGTTGACAAAAATCCACCACTCAGGTTTGAGACTGAAAACAAACTTCTTTTACAACCTTTTTCGTTTTTTGTTCAGTCATTTACATTACCATCTCTATTTGCCGGAAAAATGCATGCATTACTTTTCAGAAGCTGGAAAAACAGAGTAAAAGGAAGGGACTGGTACGACTTTGAATGGTACATTAGAAAAGGTGTTGCGCTTGATCTGCAACATTTCAATGAGCGTTCTGTACAAAGTGGTCATTTGCAAAATTATATAGACAGGCAACAACTTCATAAACTGCTGATAAATAAAATTAATGTCCTTAATTTTAAGTCGGCTAAAGATGATGTCGGGCCTTTTCTAAAATCATCCGACAATCTTGAAATCTGGTCACCGGAATATTTTATAGCATTGGTGGAAAAAATGAAAATTGCTTAGAAATCTCTTCTGCCTTTAAATAAGGGTGGAATCAGAAAAATTGATTTTCTTTTTCTGTGCTTTCTCAGAATTTTCCGTAGGTTTGCGCAAATAAATTTGTTCGGATGAGCTTCCGCGAATTATTCAGACGTAAATCGGTTGCCGACATTGTTGCGCAGCACGAAAAGGATGACAAGCCCATGAAACGCACGCTGGGCGTGGTTGATCTGACTGCGCTCGGTATTGCTGCCATCATTGGTGCCGGCATTTTCGGAACCATCGGCAAAGCGGCTGTTGAAGGCGGCCCTTCGGTTTCGTTACTGTTTGTTATAACTGCCATTGCGTGCGGATTTTCAGCCATGGCCTATGCGCAGTTTGCCAGCTCCATTCCCATCAGCGGCAGTGCTTATACTTACGCTTATGCCAGTTTTGGTGAGTTGTTCGCGTGGATCATCGGCTGGGACCTGATTATGGAATACGCCATCGGAAATATTGCTGTGGCTATTTCCTGGAGCGATTATTTTACGGGCTTTCTGACAGGTTTTGGTTGGCATCTGCCTGAATTCATGACGGTGGATTTTCTCACAGCATCAAGAGCATACGAAACGGTAACACAGCTGTTGTCGGATGGAACTATTTTCAGTAGTATTGATGCGCCTTTGCGCGAAGGATATCTGGCGTGGAAAAGTGCGCCACAGATTGGTGATGTGCACCTGATTGCCGATATCCCTGCATTTTGTATTGTGGCGCTGATTTCAATTCTTGTTTTTCGCGGCATCCGTGAATCGAAAATTGCCAGTAATTTAATGGTCGGACTGAAGCTCATTATTCTGATGGTGGTCATTGCTGTTGGGGCGTTTTATGTCAACCCCGACAACTGGTCTCCATTTGCCCCCAACGGATTTTCAGGCATGATGAAAGGCGTTGCAGGAGTGTTTTTTGCCTACATCGGATTCGATGCCATCAGTACCACTGCCGAAGAATGTAAAAATCCAAAGCGCGATCTGCCTCGTTCCATGATGTATGCACTGGGCATTACCACAGCAATTTATATCATTATTGCGCTCATTCTGACAGGAATGGTGCCTTACGATAAACTCGGAGTAGGTGATCCGTTGGCTTATGTGTTTGAACAGGCCGGAATGCCGCATCTGAGCGGGATTATAGCATTGTCTGCATTAATTGCCATGGCGGGTGTACTGCTTGTTTTTCAGGTCGGACAACCCAGAATATGGATGAGTATGAGTCGCGACGGGCTGCTCCCAAAGCGGTTTTCGAAGTTGCACCCAAAATATAAAACCCCTGCATTCAGCACGGTGATTACCGGTATTATGGTGGCGGTTCCGGCGTTGTTTACCAACCTGACTGAAATGACCGATCTGACGAGCATCGGGACATTGTTTGCGTTTGTGCTGGTAACGGGTGGGGTGATTCTTCTGGATAAAAGTGATCCGGAAATCAGAAAAGGATTCAGAATTCCATATATGAATTCGCGTGTTTGGGTTCCAATATTGCTGGTCCCTGTATATATTGCATTATTCATGTTTACCAGCGATTTTTCGCTGGAAGCTTTTATGGGTGAAAGGATTCCGGTTTTAATATATTTTGGTGTGGCCATTGTTGTTATGATAGCCGCTGTAATCCGCCAATGGAGCTTTATTCCGGTGGTAGGTCTGTTGATTAATTTATACCTGATGTCAGAACTTGGCGTCACCAATTGGTTGCGTTTTTTCATCTGGCTGGCCATTGGTCTGGTGATTTATTTTACGTTTGGACGTAGTCATAGCAAACTCCGAAAGCCCGATGGAAACTAGCGTTGTCATTATTCTGATTTGTTCGGGACTGATTGTTGGTTTTATCAATACCATGGCCGGCGGTGCTACTATAATTTCCTTATCTGTTCTAACCTGGCTTGGATTGCCGCTTACAGTGGCAAATGGCACCAACCGGCTGGCCGTTTTTTTTCAGACAATCACATCGGTGTCGAACTTTCAGAACAGTCATCTGATTGATTGGAAAAAGAGCATTCGTGTTGGAATTCCAACCGTCATCGGATCAGTGCTGGGTTCTTTCATTGCGGTGAAGTTGAATGAAGACATTATCCGGTATTCGTTTGTTGTGATTATGATTATCATGCTTGCTTTTATTCTTATAAAGCCATCTTTGTGGCTGAAAGGCAATGCTGCGCTGCTTGAACTGCCGGTGAAAAAATGGAATTATCCATTATTTTTTATCATTGGAGTTTATGGTGGCTTTTTGCATGTTGGCGTGGGTTATTATCTGCTTGCGACTGTTGTGCTGGGGCTTGGTCTCGATCTGATGAGGGCCAACGTGATGAAAAATCTGCTGGTGATGTTGTATGTTCCTTTTTCACTTGTTTTGTTTATCGTCAATGATGAAATAGCGTGGAAATACGGTTTGATTCATGCAATTGGAAATGTAATCGGTGCTTTTGTTGCTTCGCGGATTGCCATTAAAAGAGGAGCAGATGTTATCCGTTGGATTATGATTGTAGTAATAGCGCTTCTGACAGCCGATATGGCAGGGTTGATAAATATTAAGTCTGCTATTGGTGTTTTGCTTGCAAAATAGATTTTGAATTGCTATTTTTGCTGAAATATCTGATGTATGGGAAAAGGTGGTTTTTTGCGGAGATGGCGCTTGCAATACTATTATTTTAAAAGAACTGGTTTTTATACCGAAGTGGGCAAAGGTCTGATCAATTTTATTTTAATATTTGCTGTTGTAGTAGGATTGGTGATTATTGCGGAAAAAACAATATTGGATGTCGATGCTGTTTTTAATTACGTTGTAACTCATGTTCCGAATTGGCTGGTTTTTCTTGTGGCTTTCAGCACCGAACTATTATTCGGATTGATTCCTTCCGATTTGTTTATTATCTGGAGCGAAGGACATGATTATCCCTGGGTTGCATTGACCATTCTTGCTCTGATGTCATATCTGGCAGGAATCCTTACTTTTTCATTTGGCAAACTCATTCGTAAAAATAAAAAGGTCAATAGTTATTTCACATCCCGTTTCGAAAAACATATTCGCAACACAAGGAAATGGGGTGGATGGCTCGTAGCTGCTGCGGCCCTCACCCCTTTGCCGTTTACGCTCATCATGGTAGTTGTAGGTATGATCAATTATCCAATAAAACGTATGATGCTGTGGTCTTCATTGCGCATTCCACGCTATTTTCTGATGGCGCTGATTTATTATCATACCATCAATCTGGGTTTGTAGGGTTGATGTGGATTGATATTACAACATGGGATTATAACTATTGCTTCAAAAAATATTTGGTGTTAAAAGTTTATTGCTGTTTCAGAAAAATGCCGTAGGTTTGTATAACAACTATAAACATGATTCTGAAAAAAATCAGATATTTTTCTCCGCTGCTGTTTTTGTTCATTTCAGCATTATTGCTTTTTTTGGCGTATTCTTTTTCGGGTGGTAAATCCATCAAAAGTGAAAAGCAGATTAACGCTTTTAAAACGTCGCTTGAAAAAGCCGTTACTGAAACCGATTCTTTGCTCAACTGGGCTTCGAATCCAATGTTTCTGAACGATCCGTTTTCTATACTTTCCGTGGGATCCTTTGTTGATAAAACCAGGTCTTTGAATGCAACCGTTTTTATCAGTCACAATGACTCTCTGATTTTTTGGAGCGACAACCGCACACCTTTGCCTCCGGACATTGATACTCTGCAATCGGGAAATCTCGTTCAGTCGGGAAACGGTGTATATCTGCTGCGCGCTTTTCACGAAGGCAGTTATCGGTTTTTCTCTCTGATGCTTCTTCAAAGTAGTTATTTTTATCAGAACAATTATCTTATAAGTGGCGTCAATCCTTGTTTGTGTGATGATTGCCGTTTTCAGATTTCTTCTGATCAAACCATGGCCGATACCTTGATTCGTGTTGACGGTGTCTCTCCTTTGATGCCGCTTGTGTTTTCAAAAGATGACATTTCTCTGTCTTCTGCTCAGGATGTTGCAGTGGTTTTATTCCTTTTTTTCGCCCTGGTTTTTCTTGCCATGGCATTCTATGGACTGGCTTCGCGTTTGGCCTTGCTGAAACATACTACGTGGCTCCGACTTGTTTATTTTGCGTTGATTCCGCTGGTGTTGTATTTTTTTGGACAGTATTTGTTTTCATTGAATTTGTTTGATCAGTTAAGTGTAAACAATCCTGCATTTTTTGCTTATTCCGGCCGGTTTCCCAATTTGACTCCGCTTTTGCTGTATGCATTTTTATTTGTGTTGTGGATTTCTTTTTTCAGTCATGAATTACTTTTGATTGCCGGAAGAAAAAGAAAAAATGTTTTTCAGCGTCTCGCCTTTCTTTTCATTACATACATAACAACGGCCACATTGGCTTATTTTGTAATATCAGGAATCAATTCTTTTTTGTTTAATACATCCATAAATTTCACTTTTAACAATGTTCTGGCTATAGATATTCGCTCTGTATTGCTGCTTCTTACACTCTTTTTGCTTTTTTGCGGCATTATTCTTTTGCATTATCTCATGATATCGTTGGTGAGCCGTTTGCGGCTTTCATTTAAAACATGGCTCGTTGTTTCTGTTGTTTTTCTGCTTATTGGAGCTCTGACTGCTCTGATTGCGGGTTTCAATGTGTGGTTGTTTGTTTCTGTTTCGGTATATCTGCTGCTTATGCAATTTGTCTTTTCGCGCCATATGTATAGCAACAGAACGGTATATCTGCTGCTCAATATTGCATTGGCTGCAGGAATTTCAACTGTTTCGCTCAATTATGCCATTCAACAGAAACAATATGATCAGCTGAAACTTCTTTCGCTTAATCTTGCTACAGAGCAGGATCCCCTAACTGAAGAATTTCTTGGTGATTTGATTCCGCAGATTTCTCAGGACAGTATTTTACTCAATGATCCTTACCGGATGATTGAAGAATTTAATCTGACACAATATCTCAAAAGAAAATATTTTAATGGCTATCTGGGTCAGTATATTCTGCAGACAACATGGTGCAGGCCTGGCGAAGAAATACTTGTTCAGCCTTCCGATACAGCAATCTCCTGCATCGGCTTTTTTGACGATGTTGCTTTTCGCATGGGTATTCCTGCTTTATCCGATAATGTTGTTTTTGTAAATGATGGAACCGGCAGGGGTTATTATCTGTGTAAAATAAGACTGGATGCGCCGGGCGATACTTCTTATATATTTGCTGAACTTATTCCTGCTTCTTACGAAAAAGGACTTGGTTATCCCGATCTTTTGGTTGATGTAAACAGTGGAATAAAAACTGTTCCGTCAAATATTGCCTATGCGCGCTATCTCGATGATGGTCTGGTTTCACGATATGGAAAATTCAATTATCCGACGCGTATCAGCGCTCTTTTTAATACAATGCCTGATGAAAAAGTGATTCATGATCATGGCTATATTCATTTTAAATTGACCATTTCAGATCGTCTTGTATTGATTATTACCGAAAGCGATCGCGATATTCCTTCTTCGTTGGCTCCTTTTAGTTATATTCTGCTTTTTTTTGGTGTACTTGTTGTCCTTTTTCTTCTGATTGCTGGTCGGGTCTTTGGATTCAGACTTCGTTTTGCCGTTTCGTTTTCTTCGCGCTTGCAATGGATGATTATTTTAATTATCCTTGTTATTTTCTTTGTTGCAGGAGTAATATCGGTGCTTAATCTTCAAAGTCTGAATAAAAGCAAAAACGAAGAAATAGTGAGCGAAAAAGCGCATTCTCTCGTGGTTGAATTGGAACATAAGCTGTCGCAATATGGACCTTTGTCTTTTGCAGATGAACAGTATGTTACAGAGTTGCTCCTTAAATTCAGTCAGGTTTTTTTCACCGATCTGAATGTGTATTCTCTCAACGGAAAGTTGCTCGCAACCACCCGCCCGCAGATATTCGATAAAGAACTTATTTCTGTACGCATGAATGCCGATGCTTATGCAAAGTTGTCTCAACGCAATCATTCTTTTCTGTTGATTACAGAACATATCGGTGAAATGGCGTTTATGTCGGTTTATATTCCTGTCCGAAATGACATGAATGAGAATATTGCCTATTTAAATCTGCCCTATTTTGCTCGCGAAAATGAACTTTCACGCGAAATCTCTTCTTTTATCAGCACTTTTATCAATATTTACATGCTGATTATCCTGCTGACTGTTCTTATAACCGTGGTGGTTTCAAACTATGTTACACAGCCGTTGCGATTAATAAAGGATAAACTGAGGAATATCAAACTGGGCACATTGAATGAGAAAATTAAATGGAAGCGTCGCGACGAAATTGGTGATCTGGTTTTTGAATACAACCGAATGATTGAGGAATTGGCTTATAAAGCCGATTTACTTGCACGGTCTGAACGTGAAATGGCCTGGCGCGAAATGGCCAAACAGGTTGCTCACGAAATTAAAAATCCGCTCACACCCATGAAACTCAGCACTCAGTATCTCGAAAAAGCATGGAATGATAATGCAGAAGATTTCGATGAACGGTTGAAACGTTATTCGCAGATTATGGTTGAACAAATCGATAGCTTGAGTGATATTGCAACGGCATTTTCTCATTTCGGAAAAATGCCTGAATCGACCGTGGTAAAAATTTGCCTGAATGATGTGCTGTCAAGTGTTATAACTTTATATCGGAGCGAGGATTATGATATAACGCTGCAAGTGCCCGATACGGCTTTGTATGTTTTTGCCGATGAAAGCCAGATGCTCAGGGTGTTTAATAATTTGCTTAAAAATGCTCAACAGGCATTTGTTCCCGCTCGTCGTGGAATGATTCACGTAACACTGAAAGTTGAAGAAAACAAGGCGCTGGTTGTTGTGCAGGACAATGGTGCCGGCATGTCCGAAGAGCAAAAGAAAAAAATATTTCAGCCGAATTTTACCACAAAATCATCTGGAACAGGGCTGGGATTGGCAATGGTTAAAAATATTGTTTCCGGCTTTGGTGGTCGAATCTGGTTTGAGTCGGTTGAAAATGTCGGAACTACTTTTAGTGTTGAGTTGCCGTTGGCAGAATAAAAAACATATCATAGCCTGAGATCGGAAAATCAAGAAGGAAGCGACCCTTAGCACAACATGTTTTTTGAGCTGATTATCAATATGTCAGATTCCATCCAATCTTCGATTCCCAGTTCTTTTTTATCTGCACGGGGCGGGGTAGTGTAAATACTTTTTCTGCTTGTTTTTTTTGATCGAAAATACCTGGAGTCCATTCTCCATCTTCGTTTTCATCAATAATGATTTTCAAATTGTATTCTCCGGGCAGCATGTTTTTAAAAACGATTTGTTCTTTTTCGGCCGATGAAATCAATGTATATGTCTTTTCTTTTGAGCTTGCCGATACAATCAAGGGCTTTCCCGGCAGATTCATCAGGTCGATTTGCAATGATCCGAGGTCGCTCTCCTGAATCATTCTAAAAGCGAGTTTTATGCTGTCGTTTTTGTATCCAAAAATATTAGTGGCAGCACCTTTTTTTATTATAAGCACAGCGTTTTCGCCGGGTTTCAGTTTGTTAAGTAAGGTCCACTGACGGCCTGTTTCATCTGATTTCTCCATCGACACGGGCAGGGTATCTTTGTTTATTGCAAGCAATGTTTTAGAAAAATCCCAATGCTCAATTGGAATGATGGATGAAATACTGATGCTTTCGTTCGGTGTTATTTTTTCACCTTTTGTTGAAGAAATCCGGAAGAGGGTGTCAGTGGAAAAATCTTTCTGGCGTCCTTTGTATTTCAGTGCCTGATATAAAGTGTCGCTGAATGCGCCGTCGCGGATGATATATCTGAGCGAATCCGCATCTGGTCCTTTGATGTAGAAAATAACAGTGTCTTTTTTTTCATTCCATTCAAAGGTGGTTTCTCCTTTCTTATTTAAAATGGTTATTTGCGGATGTTCAAAGGACATGCGAAATGATGAGCGCACAGTGTGATAATGAATCATTTCTGTTTTCAGGTGTTTTTGTGTGTTTGCTTTTTCTGTAAACAGATAAAGATTGACGGAATCAATTGTTGGTTTTTCTGCTGTCAGCAGGTAAGGGTTGTTTGAAAATGCAATTTTCTCGTCCGGAATGTCAAATCTGAAATTTGAATTATTGTCTTCCAATGCACACAGGTAATAAGAACCGGCTGAAATATTTCTGAATTTGAATGCGCCTTTGGCATCGACATGTGCAATGTAAACAGGCAGTGTGTCGCGAAAATCATGGAGTGATTTATATAACATGACCCAGGCCTTGTCGGTAAATTTATTTGTAAATGCATCGCCTGCAAATCCGCTCAGCGTGCAACTGTCGAGATAAGAACCGGTCGAAAAAACATAGTCCAATCCTGCAGCAGGGTTGTTTTCGGTGATGTCCTGAATGGCGTTGCCAAAAAAAATATGATAGGTTGTATTGGGCAATAAAGAATCTTTTAGTTCGATTTTTACTTTTTTCCCCTGAACACTAAATTCCGGTTTTTCTTTTGGAAAGGGATTGATTATAATCTGACTGTTAGGATTGTTGAGTTTAATAAACTCATTAAATTCCAATATAATCAGTTTGTTGTTTGTATGAATAGATGAGTCGGCTGGTGTTGCCGAAAAAACTTGAGGTGGGGTTCTGTCGGCCGGACCCCCGTTTGGCTTTTCAACCGTGGCGCAGGCGTTGATTAAAAACAACATGCCGAGTACATAAACAAAACACAACAATTTGTTTTGTTCTGCCCGCACAATTATATTATTAAAGTAGTCTTTCAACTTTTTGAACTTTACCAAGGTTTTACTTATTATTTTTTTCAAGCAGTTCAAACATCTTCTGTTTATACGCTTCTACTCCTGGTTGATCGAAAGGATTAACGCCTTGAATATAGGCGCTTAGTGCGCATGAAAACTCAAAGAAATACATAATTTCGCCCAGCGAAAACTCAGTCAGATTTTCCATTTCGAGTGCCAAAACGGGAACTCCGCCTTGTGCATGGGCAATTCTTGTTGCTTCTTCTGCTTTACGGTTTACATAGCTCATTTGCTTCCCTTCAAGATAGAGCAATTCATCGTCATTGCTGTTCAATACAGGTATTTCAATGTCCTTTTCCGGTTTGGCAACCGATAGGAATGTCTCGAAGAGCACACGGTTTCCATCCTGCACAAATTGTCCCATCGAGTGCAGATCCGTAGTAAAAACCAGCGATGCCGGGAAAATTCCTTTAAGCTCTTTACCTTCGCTTTCGCCAAAAAGTTGTTTCCACCATTCGCTCAAGGTTGACAGTTTGGGGCAGAAAGTGCTTTGCAGTTCAATATGTTTGCCCTGTCGGTATAATAGTTGACGAATGGCTGCGTAAAGCATGGCCTGATTATTTGCCAGCGTATGGTTTGTTGTTAATTCTTTTTGGCATTCAGCGGCACCATTCAGCAGATCCTGTATTGAGAAACCGCAGAGAGCAAGTGGTAACAGCCCCACCGGGGTCAGAACCGAAAAACGGCCTCCGATATCGTCGGGGATAATATAGGTTTCATATCCCTTTGCAACAGCCAGTGTGCGCAGTGCGCCTTTTTTCTCGTCGGTGACGGCAATGATTCTTTGTGCTGCATCAGATCCGTATTTTTCTTCCATCAGCGTCCTTATAAGGCGGAAGGCAATGGCGGGTTCGGTGGTAGTTCCTGATTTTGAAATGACAACAATTACCGGATTACGTTCTTTGAGATAAACCATAAGCATGGCATGATAAGCCGAGTCCAGTTGATGACCGGCAAAGATCATTTCCGGCTTTCGATGGCCTATAGATGGTGAAAGAGCATCGTAAACAGCTCTGGCTCCCAGATAGCTGCCACCAATTCCAATCACAACAATCAGATCGGGGTTGAATGTGCTCACCCGATGGCAGGTTGCTTCAATTTTGTTTAGGATATCTTTGTTTTCCAGTAATGAAGACGGCAAGTTTACCCAGCCGGTAAATTCAGCGCCTGAGCCGGTTTTGCCAAGCAGCATTTCTCTGGCTTTCTGAACCAATGGTTCAATATCCGAAAAGTCTTTCTCAGATATAAAATTCTTCACTAAATTTACATCCGCTTTTGTTTTCATACATTTGTGCTTATGATGGTCAAAGGTACAAACTATATAAAAACAAAAATGCAGGAGTGGCGTCCTGCATTTTGTGATAAACCAATAAATAAACCAAAAACCTGAAAATATTTTTTACGTGTGTGCAAATCAGATTTTACTCTACAAAGATATATCAGTGGCAAATGTGCTCCTGTTAATGGGTGTTAAGAAGTGTTAATAATTGTTAATCGCGCAAAATGACTAAGGAAACGAGACTAAAGACAATCATTATTGCTGTATCAGCTGTGGCTTTGATTGGCATTGCCTCTATTCAATATTACTACATACGAACAGCCGTTCATGCAAGCGAGGTTACTTTTGACCGTAACGTGAACGATGTGATGTCGAAGATTATTTTTCAGATGGAGAAAAACGAGGTTGCTTCGCAGGTTCGAAGTAAATTGAAGTCTTTTTCGCGAGAACAGCAACTTATTAATACGCTGGATTCGTTGAATCAGGAATTATTCAGATCGCTTCAGAAAATTGGTATTGACAGTATGAGAACTGATAGCATCATTCGCCAAACCCGCAATGAAATAAGCGAAAAGGTTGCTATGAATCAGTATGGAGAATATCTGAAAAATGTCGATACGTCGAAAATTAAAAAAGATGTGGTAATTCCCAGGGCCGATTCTCTTTTGTGGATGGAATTGCCTTTTGCCCTGAAAGAAAAGAAGGCAAGAGCCGATGCTCATAAAAATCTTAAAACCATACAGGAAAAAAGATTGGATGAGTTGTATCGAAATGTTGACAGGTTTTTGCGCCGCACATATCTGATTGGCGATGTAATGGAAGATTTTTTCAACATCAATCACTTTTTCCCTGTTGAAAGCCGTATCGATTCGGCCAACCTTGATTCAATGATCCGGTCCGAACTGGCTTTCAGGGGCATTACCGCCGAAGTCGTTTTTGGGATTTACAGCACCAACCGCGATACCATTATTTTACAAAGTGTTCCAGGTTTTGAAGAACGGTTGCGGAATTCCAATTTCGGATATAAACTGTTTCCCAGTGATATGTTTTCGTCTCCGGATTATTTAATGCTTTATTTTCCGCACAAAAGAAGATACATTTATTCCGAAGTTTCCGGAATGCTTATGCTTAGCTTGTTTCTTGTGGGTGTAATTGCGGTCTCTTTTTTCTTTATTTTGTTTAATTTGCTCCGCCAAAAACGGCTTTCGGAAATGAAGACGGATTTCATCAATAATATGACGCATGAAATCAAGACTCCGATCTCTACTATTTCGCTGGCTTGTGAAATGCTTGCCGATCAATCTGCATCTATTGATGAAGAACAACGATCCGGTTTTATACAAATTATTGCAGATGAAAATAAAAGATTGGCAGCCATGGCTGAAAAAATTCTGCAAACAGCCATTATAGACCAAGGACGTATGGATCTGAAAAAGGAAAAAACTGATATTCATCGTTTGATTGAGAAATCAGTGAATAATATAAAACTCTGGGTTAATCAGAAAGATGGTTTTGTGGATGTGAATCTGAGGGCTGCTCATTTTTTTGCCGATGTCGATCCGGTTCATTTTGAAAATGTGATTTTCAATCTGCTCGATAATGCCATTAAATATTCTCCGTATCATCCGCAGATTTTTATTGGTACCGAAAATTCAAATGGACACATTGTTGTAACGGTGCGCGATAATGGCATTGGTATTGAAAAAAAAGAACTGAAAAAAATATTTGACAGCTTGTACAGAGTGCCTACAGGAAATATTCATAATGTGAAGGGTTTTGGATTGGGGCTTTGTTATGTCAAAGCAATTATTTCCAGTCATGAAGGTACAATCAATGTTGAAAGCGAGGTGGGTCGGGGAACAGTTTTTACCATTAAAATTCCTGTGTTAAATGAAAAACAATAAGATTTTTATTTTGTTGGCTGAGGATGATGTGAATATGGGCTTGATTCTGCAGTCGTTTTTAACGGCTAAGGGATTTGAGGTTTTGTTGGCTCGCAACGGTGTTGAGGCTTTGTCTCTTTTTGGGCGGAATGCAGGAATTGATATGGCTCTTGTCGATGTTATGATGCCTGAAAAAGACGGGTTTTCGCTGGCTGCTGATTTGAAAGCAACTTCACCTTCGTTGCCGCTTGTCTTTCTTACCGCAAAATCGATGCAGGATGATATTCTGAAAGGTTTTGAAATCGGAGCCGATGATTATATTACCAAGCCATTTAGTATGGATGTGCTTCTGGCCCGCATTACGGCTCTGATAAACCGTACAGTGAATATTCAGAAGGATTCGGATCAGCCACATCAGCTTGGAAAACTCTCTTTCGATTTTAGCCGCCAGACAATTTCGGATGGTAAAGATGTGGTGAAAATGACTTCAAAAGAAGCTCAATTGCTTAAGTTGCTGGCTGAAAACAAGAACAGTATTACCGATCGTAAACTGGCGCTCGAAATGATCTGGGGTAACGATGACTATTACAGCTCCCGCAGCATGGATGTATATATTACCAAACTCCGTAAAATGCTGAAAATGGATAAGTCCATAGAGCTTATCAATGTTCATGGGCAGGGTTATAAACTTATGTGCAGCTGATTTTGTATTTTTGCACCAATCTATTCGAAATGTCTGAAAAAATTCAACTTTATTCTGCCAGCGAATTTATGACCATTGCCAATGAATATTGCTGGCTGATGGAAAATATTGCTGGTTTTGAATCCGAAAAAGTGTTGGATTTTATGCGTAAAATTTTGCCGTTGCTGTATGTAAAAGGTTGTGCTGTTGTTGTGCCCGAAGGTGCTGATGAAACAGATATGCAGCGTTATGTTACTGAAGAAAATTATGAGATTATTTTTAATGAAACACGTAATAAACTCAAAGAATATGATGTTTTTTTTATTTTCAACAATGATTTGAAAGAACCGGAGGAGCGCAGTATTGCAGAAGGTCTGACCGATATTTATCAGGATATGAAAGATGTCATGATTGCATACAATAAGGGATTGGAGCCGGAAAAGGCAGCAGCCCTCTATTGTCTGAAAATGTGGTTCATTGATCGATGGGGTAAGCACGCAGCTGACTTGTTGCCGGTTTTTCACAACTTATATGAGAAAAAACATTCAAATCAACAAACTGGAACAGAGTTTGATTAATACCGCGCCATGAAAAAAATTCTTGTTTTTGTCGTTTTGTCACTGACAGTTTTGTCACTTTCCCTGGCTCAGGGATATAAAATTTCTGTAAAAATAAATGGTCTTTCTGAAGATACCCTGCTCATGGGTTATTATTACGGAAAGTATCAGTATGTTCGCGATACCATTGTGCTTGATAAAACAGGCAAAGGTGTTTTCGACACCAAAGATACGGTAGGTGGCGGCATTTATTTTATTGTCTTGCCTGACAAAAATTACATCGAGTTTGTACTGGACAAGGAACGTGATTTTTCAATCGAAGCCGACACGTCGGATCTTGTCAAAAGTGTACGGGCAAAAGGTTCGTCGGATAATGCCTCATGGTTTGCATATAAGGTTTTTATTGCCGACAAAGGTGCCGAAATCGATAAACTCGGCAAAGTACATAAGCGCCTGCAGGCTACTGGTAAGGAGGATTCGGTAAAAATTCTCGAACAGCAGATGAAAGACATCAATGCGGAAGTTGCCGACTATAAAAATAAATTTATTAAAGACAATCCCAAGTCTCTTGTATCAATCATATTTGATTGTTCGCGGGAACCTGATATTCCCGAAGCACCGATGCTCCCGAATGGACGCAAGGATTCAACTTTTGCCTATCGTTATTTTCGTGCACATTTCTGGGATCAGTATGATTTTACCGACGACCGGCTGTTGCGGACACCCATCTATCATGCAAAACTCGATCAATTTCTGACCAAGGTTGTTCCTCAGATTCCTGATACGCTTATTGCCGAAATCGATGTCATTATCGAAAAAACACGATCCAACAAAGAAGTTTTTAAATATACGGTTTGGTATCTTACCCATTATTATGAAACTTCTCAGGTTATGGGAATGGATGCTGTTTTTGTTTTTCTTGCTGATAAGGTTTATCGTGCCGGCGACGCTTTTTGGGTTTCGGACAATGTCAATAAGAAGATTATTGAACATGCCGATAAATTAAAACCCAATCTTATTGGAAAAACCGCACCAGAATTGGTTTTGCTGGGGTTAAACAATCAGTTGATCTCCATGCATTCCATCCCGGCTACCTATACAATTCTTTATTTCTGGGACCCTTCGTGCGGCCATTGTAAAACTGAAACGCCCAAACTTATTAATTATATCAATAAGGTTAAAGACACTTTGGATATCAAGGTTTATTCGGTTTGTTCAGATACGAGTCTGACAGCATGGAGAAATTATGTGGCAGAAAAAAAGATGGAGGTATTTATCAATGTAAACGGAACCCGCACCGCCAAAGGAAATTTCCATGACCTGTATGATATTTTTTCCAC